>JBOGVI010000098.1:0-4037 GCA_050692695.1 Actinomycetota bacterium | reverse complement strand
CGCCACAGCTCGGGCCGGTCCGAACGGATGGCCCGGACCGCGCAGGACCGGTTCTCGTACCCCCACGTGGCGTTGATCGGCGCGAACCACCCCGGGACCAGGCGCTTGTACGAGTTCACGGTCGGGTTCAGTGGCAGGGAGGCGGCGGGGAGGTGCTCCAGCACGCCAGCGATGGCCGAACCGAAGACCGGTGGCAGAAGGTCGGTCTTCTCCTCCGAGGCGAACGCGTTCGTCTCGTCTTCCCAGCACGACATGTGGATGTGCCCACTCGACCCCTCCTCGCCGGGTGCCGTCTTCGCCAGGAAGCTCGCGCGCAGGCCCATCGACGTCGCCAGGTCCTTCACCGCGAACTTCACCAGCGCGGCGTCGTCGGCGGCGCGGAGGCCGCGCCGGGGTCCCAGGTTCAGCTCGAGCAGCCCGGGACCGGCCTCCGTGTGCACGGCGGAGAGCTCGACACCCAACCCCTCGAGCGCCGGGACGAGCTGGGACAGAAACTCCCCGTAGCGCCCGATCTCCGTGAGGCTGTAGCTGATGCCGCTCGACAGGGGCTGCCCGCCGGAGTCCCACAGCCGGATCTCGTATTCGAGCGCCGCCATGACCTCGAGACCGAGCTCCTCCATCTCCTCCAGCACGTGCCGGAACACCTCTCGCGGGGCGAAGTCGCACGGGCTGCCGTCGGGCCAGCTCGGGGTGGCCAGGCAGACGCGCCATCCCGGACGCCAGCTCAGGTCGTGGACCGTCTCCGGATCCGGCGTCACACGCAGGTCCGCGGCTCCGGTCCGGATGCCGAACCGCTCGAAGTCGGTGATCGGCGTGTCCACCGGGTCCAGACCCAGGATCAGGTCCGTCATCACCGTTCCGTGCCGCACCGCCGACTCGAACGCGGCGGGACGAAGCGCCTTCCCCCTGATCGACCCGTTGACGTCGGGGATCCCGAGGAGTACGAACTCCGACTCGCCGGTGCGGCCCTCGGAGGTCACGAACCTGACTTCATCAGTGAGCTCTTGATGGTGCGCTCAACGTCCCCGATCGTGGCCGCGAACCGCTCGACCATCTCGGCGAGCTCCGCGTCGGTGCTCGTGTACGCCGGGGCGAGCAGCACCTGGTCCCCCGCGTAGCCGTCCGCCTGGGCATGCGTGGACGTGACGAGCAGGCCGTGCTCCAACGCTGTGTCGTCGACGAGCGACGCGGCGTCCAGGTCGTCGGGTAGGAAGGACGTCCCGTCGCGCGGGTCGACGAGCTCGACGCCGAGCAGGAAGCCGCGACCGCGGACCTCACGGACGATCTCGGAACCGGACAGGGCGGCCTCGAGCTCCCCGAGCAGCCCCGGCCCACGCTCGCGGACCCGTTCCACCAGGCCCCGTTCGACGATCAGGTCGAGGACGGCGAAGCCGACGGCCGAGGAGAGGGGGGCGCCGTCCCAGGTGTGCCCCAGGTCGAACTCCCGCGACCCCTGGTCGATGGCGTCGTAGACGTGCTGCCGGCAGAGCACGGCCCCCAGTGGGGCGTGGCCGGCGCCGAGGGCCTTCCCCACGGCCACGATGTCGGGCTCGATGGGGAGCTGGTGGGCGGCCAGCCAGGTCCCGACCCGGCCGATGCCCGTCACGACCTCGTCGAAGCAGATCAGGAAGCCGTGCTCCTCGCGGCGATCGGCAAGGCCCTGCCAGAAACGTATCGGCGGCGAGTAGCCGGGGAGGGCAGCGGCGCTGATCGGCTCGCAGAAGAACGCGGCGATCGTCTCCGGGCCCGCGTCCTCCAGGAGGCGATCTAGCTCCTGCAGCGCGGCCTCGCCGCTCGGGTCGAACCGCCACGTGCTCGGCGGGATGTGCAGATGGCGGGCCAGGTACGGCGTGTGCGGCTCCTGGAGGGCCCGCCGGCCGGTGAGCGCGAGGGTGCCCATGGTCGAGCCGTGGTATGCCTGCGCCGGGGAGATCACGCGCCAGCGCTCCGTCTGGCCCCGGTCCATGTGGTAGATCCGGGCCAGCTGGAGGGCCGTCTCGTTCGCCTCGGACCCACCCGAGACGAACCGCACGCGCGCCATCTCGGGGGCGGCGACCTCGAGCAGGCGGTCGGCCAGCCGCTCCTGCGGCTCGCTGGTGAAGTGGTGGTTGTAGAAGTAGGCGATGCGTTCGGCCTGTTCGGTGGCCGCCGCCACGAGCTCGGGCACACCGTGGCCGAGACACGTGACCATGGCGCCGCCGGAGCACGCGTCCAGGATCCGCCGACGATCGGTCGTGGTGAGCCAGACGCCCTCGCCCCGCTCGACGTTCGGGTACTCGAGGTCGAGGAAACGTGGGAACACGCTGGTGTCGTCCGACCGGATCGTCCCCTTCACGTTGCGGCCCGAGATCCCAAGCGGGCGACCCTGTCGAGGTACCCCTCCAGCAGCCGCAACGACGTTCGCTTGCTCTGCTCCGCGCGCCGGTTCGTCTCCTCGAGCAGCGCATCCGGGTCGACGCCCTCGGCGTCGAGCTCGTGGCGATATGCCCGGACCCATTCGTCCATGATCTCCGGCGTCACCTCCGGATGGAACTGCAGGCCGAGGCTGCGCCCGGCGACGAACGCCTGCGTGCCCAGGTCGGTCTCGGCGATCACGGTCGCGCCGGGCGGCTCGGTGATGACGTCGAAGTGCCACTGGAACCACGGGCCCTCGGGAACGAGGTCGGGGTCGCGGGTTCGCACGGGGAGCCAGCCGATCTCCGACTCGGAACCGCGGTACACCTCCCCGCCCAATACCCGGGCGAGCATCTGGCCGCCGAAGCATAGGCCCAGGATCGGCACGTTCGCGTCGACGGCGCGTCGCATCAGCTCCGCCTCGCTCTTGACGAATCGGTGCGAGTCGTCGTAGGCGGCGAACTCGGAGCCGAGCGAGACGATCACGTCGTACCGATTGGGATCGGCCTGGGGATCATCGAGGTCGATGCGGAGGACCTCCATCTCGGCGCCGTGCCCCTCCAGCCACTCTGTCACGTAGCCCGGTGGCGTGGGCTCCTCGTGTTGGAGGATCAGGGCCCGGAGCGCACGGGGGTCGGCAGACGCCCTCGAGCTCATCGCTCGGCTCCGGTGGTCGCCTGATCGGCGGAGAGCTCGCGCTCAACCCCCTCGGCGACGTGACGCACGGTGTCGGCGAAACGGGACACCATCTCCGCCAGCTCGTCGTCGGTCGTGGTGAATGCGGGCGCGAACAGCGTCTGGTCGCCAGCGTAGCCGTCCCGCGTGGGCTGCGTGGACAGGACGATCAGGCCGCGCTCGAAGGCAGCCTCGTCGATCCTCGCCCCGACGCGCAGCTCTAGGGGCAGGAACGAATCGCCGTCGCGGGGGTCGACGAACGACACGCCCAGCAGGTACCCGTGCCCTCGAACCTCGCGGACCATCGGGACGCCGTCCAGGGCGGCGCCGACCTCCTCCAGCAGCTTCGCCCCGCGGTCGCGGACCCGTTCGACGAGGCCCTCCGAGCGCATGGCCTCCAGCACGGCGAGCCCGACACCGCACGCGAGTGGCGCGCCGTCCCACGTGTGCGCGAGGGTGAAGCGCCTCGAGCCCCTCGCGATCGCCTCGTACACGTGCTCCCGTACGAGCACAGCCCCGATGGCCACATACCCGGCCCCCAGCCCCTTCGCCGTGGCGATGATGTCGGGCGCGCAGTCGATGCCGGCCCCCGCGAACCACCGCCCGGTTCGCCCCACGCCCGTGACGACCTCGTCGAACAGGACCAGGAAGCCGTGGCGCTCGCGCCGCTCGGCCAAGCCCTCCCAGAACCGCTGCGGCGGGGTGTACGCGGGCAGGGCCGCTGCGCTGATCGGCTCGCAGAAGAACGCCGAGACCGTCCCCGGCCCGGCCTCCTCCAGGGCCCGGTCGAGGGCCTCGAGCGCCTCCTGGCCGAACGGGTCGAAGCGCCACGTGCTCGGGGGGATGTGAAGGTGGTGGGGGAGGTAGGGGCCGAACGGTCCCTGCAACCCCGGCCGGCCGGTCAGGGCCAGGGTCTCCATCGTGGGACCGTGGTAGGCCTGGGCGGGTGAGATCACCTGCCACCGATC
>JBOGVI010000097.1:0-2863 GCA_050692695.1 Actinomycetota bacterium | reverse complement strand
TGCTCGGGCTGTACCTCATGGCCGGACGGCCCGTCGTGGTCCTGGGCTCGAGGCCCGGCGAGCAGGTCGCCGGACAGCTCGTCCGGATGCCGCGGCACCCCGCCCGCGAGGATCTTCTGAACGCGGTGCGCTCTCTCGGCCGGCCCGCCGGGTAGGGGACGGGGCGTTCCACCGCCACATCCTCCCTCACGTGGAAGGGGCGGGCGGCATGTTCGGGATGGTGACCGCCCTGGTGGTGCAGTAGCTACAGCGGCAGCACGATCTTGATGATGGCGCCCTGGGCGGGAACGCTTTGGATGGAGAGGGACCCGCCCAAGGCCTCCACCCGGGTCTCCAGGTTCGCGAGGCCGTCGCCCCGCTTCGCCGAGAGCGGGTCGAAGCCCTTGCCGTCGTCGTCGATCTCCAGGACCGCCCGGTCGTCGTCGCGGTACAAGGACACCCGGCAGGTCGAGGCCGCGGCGTGGCGCCCCACGTTCGATAGGGACTCCCGGGTCACCTGGAGCACGTCGGCGCCCATCGGGGTGAGCTCCGCAGCCACCTCGGGGTCCACGTCGACCACGGTGACCACGCCGCTCTTTTGCTGGAACTCCTCGCCCAGGTGGCGGAGCGCCTGGTCGAGCTGCCGGTCGGCCAGGATCCCCGGCCGGAGCCCGAAGATGTAGTTGCGGAGGTCCCGGATCACCCGGTCGATCTCCGACACGGAACTCTCGATCCGCCGGGCCAGCTCCTCGTCCGAGCTCATCAGGGCGGCTCCCTGGAGGCCCATGCCCACCGCGAACAGCGCCTGGATCACTCCGTCGTGAAGCTCCTTCGCGATCCGCTCCCGGTCCTCCAGCACGGCCAAGCGGTGGACCTCCTCGTACAGGCGCGCGTTCTCGATGGCCACCCCGGCCTGCGCAGCCAGGACCAGGATGGCTCGCTCGTCTTCTTCGTCGAAATCGGCCTCGTCTCGCTTCTCGGTCAAGTAGATGTTCCCGAAGACCTCGCCTCGGGAGACGATCGGCGCGCCGAGGAAAGACCTCATCTTCGGGTGGTTCGGGGGGAAGCCGACCGAGCGGGGGTCGGCCGCGATGTGGGGGAGCCGAAGGGGCTTCCCCTCCTCGATCAGGACGCCGAGGATCCCGCGGCCCACGGGGGGGGTCGCCGATGGCCGCTCGCTCCTCGGCGGTGATGCCGGTCGTGACGAACTCGGTCACCCGCCCTCCGGGGCCGATCACGGCGAGCGCGCCGTACCGGGCCCCGGTGATCTCGACCGCCAGCTCGATGATGCGCTGGAGGACGCCGGAGAACGACAGCTCCGAGGACAGGGCCAGGCCGGCTTCGATCAGCTTGTCGCGACGGTCCATCCGGACCCGAGCCTACCGCCGACCGCTCTGGGGGCGACGGCGGCGCGACGAACCGCCGGTTCTCCTGGCCCTACCGGGTGTAGACCCCCCATGGTGTCACGACCTCGGCGCCGGACATGTCGTCCTCGAGCCAGCCGAGGTGGTGCTCCACGCCGACGACCCCGTCGACACCCGAGACCAGGCGAACGAACACCGGGATCAGGCTCCGGCGCTCGACGGTTCCTTCCAGACGGACCCGGCCCTCCTCGACCTCGACACGAAACGCTGAGGGATCGAGGGAAAGGATCTCCTGGATGACGGATCGCACGATCTCGTCGCGGATGCGGACGTCCGGGCGCAGGAAGACCTGAAGGAGATCGGCGCGGCTCACGATTCCGACGATCCGCCCTTCGGCGTCCACCACGGGGAGCCGCTTCACTCGCTTCTCGTTCATCAGGCGGGCGGCCTCGGCAACCGAGGCGTCGCGCTCGATCGTGACGACCGGGGTCGTCATGAGCTGGGCCGCCACCGAAGCGGCTGCTTTCTTGTGCCCGGCACGGCGCCGTCGCCCCTCGAAGAGGGGGCGCCCGGTCCTCCGAGCGGGCTGCTCCTCCTTCCACAGCAGGTCGGCCTGGGACACGATGCCGATGACGCGCCGACCCTCGTCCACCACCGGCAGCGCGCTCACCCGGAACTCGTCCATCAGGCGCACGACCTCCTTGAACGGGGCCGAGCCGTCGATCGTCACCACGGTCCTCGTCATCACGTCCATCACGGTGCGGTTCATGGCCCGCTCCTTTCGTCCTCCCGGCCCCCGCTGCACGCGGATGCCCACGGCCACGCTACGTCTGCGGTCCCCCCCGGCCCCGGGTCCACCGGCCTCCCCGGCACGTGACGCTCGGCCCTGGGGCGGCGGGGCGGCGAACCTATCGTGGATATGCGCGCGGCGCGAAGGACGTTCGTTCGCCGGAAGGAGGCGAGGAGCCATGGTCCGGATGAAGCAGTGGGACCTGTCGGCCGGCGCCAGGGATCTCGGAGTGGTGGAGGAGGCGATGACCAAAGAGGTGGTCGCCATCGAGCTGGAGGCCACGCTGGCCGACGCGGCCAGGGAACTGGAGCGCGCGGACGTGAGCGGGGCCCCGGTCCTGGAAAACGGACGGGTCGTCGGGGTCGTCACCTTGCGGGACCTCCTGTCGCGGGCGCCGGGGTCGGGCGCACCGGCCGTCACGACCGGTCCGTTTCACCGGGTGGAGCACCTCCTCGCCGCCGAATCGGCGAGGACCGGGCTCCGGGTCCGTGACGTCATGAGTCGCGTGGTCCGAACCGTGAGCATCGATACTCCCGTCACCGAGGCGGCGGCCGCCATGGTCCGGCACGGGATCAACCGGCTGCCCGTGGTGGACGCCGAGGGACGTCCGGTGGGCATCCTGACCCGGGACGGCGTCCTGGCCGCCGTGGCCCGCCTGGCGGAGCCCGAGGCGCGGACCGCTCGGCGCCCGTTGCTGCCTCCGGACTGAGGCCTCGGACGGTCTCAGGAC
>JBOGVI010000096.1:0-5763 GCA_050692695.1 Actinomycetota bacterium | reverse complement strand
TGCTGTCGATGGCATGGGCCGAGCTGGGCGGCGCGGCGCGGGCGGTGGAGATCACGTCCCGGCGAGTCCTCCTCCATCCCGTGTCGGCAACGTTTCACGGACGCGACGTGTTCGCTCCGGCCGCGGCGTACCTCGCAGCAGGTCTCGCCCTGGGCGAGCTGGGGCCGGCGGTCGACACCTCGGGGCTCGCCACGGTCAACCCGCCGGGGTCCCTGCTCACCCCGGGTGACGTGCGGGCCCGGGTGACCGGGGTCGACGGCTTCGGGAACGTGCAGCTGAACGTGAGACCGGCCGACCTGGAGGCGGCCGGTCTCAGGGGCTCCCTCGAGGTGTGCGGATGCATGCTCACCAGGGCCTCCACCTTCTCCGACGTGCCCGAAGGGGCGGCGGCGGCCATCGTGGACTCGCAGGGGTTCGTGGCCCTGGTCGTGAACCGCGGGAGCGCGGCCCAAGTCCTCGGGCTCGGTCGCGGCGACACGGTCACGCTTGGTCAGCGATCGGGATGACGGGGGACCGTTAGGGCGTTGCTGTGAAGGTGGGAAAAGGAGTGCCGGGCGCCGGCCCCGGGTAGAGGGGCTGGTCTCGGCCGGCGATGACCATCTGCGCGATCGCCGCCGCCCCGATCAGCACGAACAGGCAGATGATCACCACGAGCGTGAACCGACGCACGGGGCGAGGCTAGCAGGAGGAAACGATGGACGAGATCCGGCCGCAGGAGATCGGGCACGTCGTGCTCCGGGTCCGGGACCTGGAGCGGTCGACGCCGTTCTACGAGATGCTCGGGTTCAGAAAGATCGGTGAGATCGGGGGCATGATGGCCTTCTTCACGGCCACCGGCGAGAACCACCACGACCTCGCACTCCAGGCCGTGGGGAACGATGCGCCCAGTCCACCTCCGCACGCGGTCGGGCTGTACCACGTGGCCATCCGCCTGCCCTCCGACGACCACGTGCGAGCCGCGTTCCGGACGCTTGCGAACGCCGGAGCCGACATCGTGGGGTCGAGCGACCACGGCGTGTCGCACAGCCTGTACGTCCGGGACCCGGACGGGATCGAGCTTGAGCTCTACGCCGACGTGCCGAACTGGAAGGACAGCGAGGAGCCGGTCGCGACGATCAGGCCGTGGGACCCCCGGTAGGGCGAAGGGGAAGGGCCGGGGTCGCGCACGACCCCGGCCCTTCCCGCGCCGCGTTCCCGCCTCCCGCTACCGAACGACGTGGACAATGAAGGAGGCGCGCCCATCGACCACGAGGTCCAGCATCTTCGAGATCCTCCGGCCGAGGCCCGTGACGATCAGGTCGTTGGGGTGATCGCCCCCGTTCAACTCGGCCAGCACCTCCTTGAAGGATCCGAGACCCCGTCTGTCGAAGAAACGGCGGGCCCTGCCACCCCGGAGCGTGACGCGTTCGTCGCCCCGGGCCCGCCAGGGGACCCGCATCTTCACGGTCGTTACGATCGGGTGGCCACCTTCCGCGGGCTCCAGGGACACCTCGATGGTGATGGTGCTCCCCGGCTTCGCCTTCAGCTCGAAGCGCTCTCGGAGGCCGCGCTGGAGCGAGCTCGCCGTGCGGACCCTGGCGATGTCGCCGACCAGCTCCCGTTCGGTGATCTCACCGCTCGAGTCCACGCCGGTGAAGGTGATGTCCTCGAACCGGTTGAACGCCAGCTGGTACAGCGAGCTGAGCAGCCGGTACGAGCCGTCGATGGCGGAGTACCGAGAGTAGTACATGTTCGTGTTCCGCACGGTGAATGGGGTCACGCCGTCCTCCCGCAATCCCCGGATCGTCCACGACATGCGCAGGGTGCCGTCGCCGAACTGGTCGAACACCAGCAGGAGGTTCTGGTAGACGTGCGAGAACGCGATCTCCGGGCCCCAGAAGTCCTCCTGATAGATCATGTCCGTCTGGCCCGTCCGGGACCTGCCCGTGTCCGTGTTCGTGAACACGGTGGTGACGGGGGCGGCCGCCGGCCCGGTCCCCGCCTGCCCGACCAGCCCGGCCAGCCGGTCCTGGATCACCGTGCCGTGGGCCTCGGCGAGGACCAGGATCTTGAACGGCCCGAGGATGCAGCTGGGGTCGTCCAGCACCGTGACCACGTCGGCACTGTTCATGCCGAACGCGCTCGGCCCCTGGAAGAAGAAGTCGTGGCCCCAGGCCACGTTCAGGTCCCCGCAGGCGAACGTCGTCGTCCCGATCCCGGCGAACGTCGTGTCGCCGGTGGACAAGACGGCGGCGAAGGGCTCGCCGGGCGACAGGGAGGTGGGATCGACCGCCGTGGCTTGGGCCGACGAGCCCGCCCGGTACACGTGGAACGGGAGGCCGTGATCGTCGATCACGGTCTGGAGCTCCTCGGCCCGCCGGTCCGACAGCCCGGACACGGCGAGGGGGATGACCAGCTTCTGGGCCGACGCCGGTACCTGGTCCACCGTCACCCCGGCGGCCTCGGCGACCGCCCGGCGGGCCTGGGCCGTCACCGCCACCGAGTCGGGCATCGCCACGGCCGCCGTTCCGCCCACGTAATCAAGCAGGTCGACCATCTTCTGGGCCGGCGTGAACAGGCCGATCGTCGCGTCCGAGAAAAAGAAACGATAGGAGACCGCTCCGGCGAGCTGGCCCCCGATGAAGATCGGCGAGCCCGACATCCCCGCAGCCACCCCATGGGCCTGGTCGAGGAACGCGGGCGGCCCCGTGATCTTGAAGATCACCAGGTCGAACCCCGGCAGGATCGCGTCCGGCAGCGTCCCGATGACCTGGATGTCGAAGTTCGTGGGGGAGCTTCCCGAGATCGCCGTGAGCCCCGTCCCGGTCATTCCCGGCAGGATCGAGCCGACGGGGACGACCGCCGGAGGAATCGTGCAGGTCGTGGCGGCCGGGGCCGCGCTCCCTACCAGTGTCGGTGCAACCAGCGCCAGTGAGACCACCGCTGCGCGCAGCGTTCTCGGGCGCAGGGAGCCAGGCCGTGCGTCAGACACCAGGACCACCCCCTCGTTCGGCTTCGTCCCACGCCTGAGACGTGCGGGCCACGTGATCGGTTCCGGTCGGCCGCCCTGAGGCCGTCAGGCGGGAAGGAGGAGGCGGGCCTGGCAGAACTCCCGGTTCCTCACAAGGAGGTCGTGGGCCGTCCCGTCCTCCAGGTACCGGCGGAGGTCCAACTCCAGGGAGACGGTGCCGGTGAAACCCTCGGCCCCCAGGAGCTCCAGGAACTCCGCGAGGGGCAGGACCCCCTGGTCCACCGGGAGGTGCGAGTCCCATCCCCGACCCGCGTTGTTCGAAAGGTGCACGTGCACGAGCGAGTGGCGGAGGCGACGGAAGGACTCAATGAGGTCGAGGCCCGAGACCGCCGCGTGGCTCGTGTCCAGCACCACGTGCGGGAACGCCTCCAGGTCATTCAGTTGCTGCTTGGCGTGAAAGGTCACGCCCCACTTGCCGCGAAGCCGGACCGGAAACATGTTCTCGACGGCGACTTTGACCTCGGTGTGCTCGGAGAGCTCTGGCAGCCGCTCGTCGAGCCACCGGCGGTACCCGGCCTGCCAGCGATAGGGGGGATGCACCACGACGACGGGGGTGCCGACGTCCTCGGCCAGCTCGATGGCCCGGGAGATTTTGCCCACGGGGTCGGTGCCCCACACCTTCCGCGTCATGAGCAGGAACGGCGCGTGGATGGCCTGGACGAGGAGCCCGTGCTCCTTGGCGAGCTCCCGGAGCCGGCGAGCGTCCTGGGTGACCGGATCGGGGGTCACCATCACCTCCACGCCGCCGAACCCGGCACCGGCGATGTGAGCGAAGGCTTCGCGCACCGGCAGGCCGAAGAACGCTACCGTGGAACAGATCACGGTGGGGCCGGGTGCGTTCGGGACGTGCTTCACGGCGCTCGATCGTAGCAGCCGGGCGCGTTCCGGCCGCGTATGCTGCTTGCCGTCATGTGGGTGTTCCCCCTGCTTGCGACCCTCATCGCCCTGGCGTTCGCGGGGGTGCTGGCACGTCGGTACCTCGATCGCCGGCGCCGGCACGAGGCGCTGTGGGTGGTGGCCCTGCTCATGTACGCTGCAGCCTCGTTCATGGTGGTGCTCGGGGTCCTGGGTGATTGGTCGGCGTTCGAGTACCGGACGTACTGGCTCCTGGGAGCCGCGCTGAACGTCCCGTTCCTGGCCGCCGGCGAGGTCGTCCTGTTGTTCCGGCGGCAGTGGGTCTTCGTCGTGGTGTTGCTCGCCCTGGTGTTCGTGACGGGCTACTCGTTCGGGGTGGTTCGCACTGCCGAGATCGCCGACCCCACCGCGCTGGGCCAGGACCTTCCCTCGGGCAAGGTGGTGTTCGGCGTCGGGACGGCCGCCCACCGGCTGCCCCAGGTGATCGCGATCCCCGCGTACCTGGTGCTGGTGGGGGGGACCCTGTTGTCGGCCCGGCGGATGCGGGGACGATCCGAGCGCAGGGACGCCTTCTACGGCGTGCTGGGCATCGCCCTCGGGGCCACGATCATCGCCGCCGTGGGGTCGGCCTTCGCCGCGGCCGGCAACTTGACGGTCTTCTCGCTCGCGCTCGCCGTGGGCATCGCCGTGATGTTCTGGGGGTTCCTGCGGACATCTCGCCACGCCGTGGCCCGGGCCCCGGCGCCCTCCTCGGCTTCCTGACCGGTCTCCGACGGGGGTGATCCGACCTCCCTGCCGGCGCGAAGCATGCGTGGCCGCTTCGGGAGAGGAGGTGAGCATGGCGTCGCGGTGGAGGCGCCCCGCGACGGGACGGTCGAGCGATGAGACGACTTGGCACCCTGGCGCTGGCCGCGGTCCTCGGCCTGCTGCTCTTCGCGGTGGGAGGGATCGGGCTGTTCCGACACCCGCCGGACGAACGCCCGGACGTCCGGTTCTCGCCGGAAGCTGGAGTCCTGTTCCTCCCGGCCGGCGGTGGCGCGTCGGTGGCCGGAACGATCGCCTCGCTCCAGGACCGCCTCCGAGCCATGCCGACGGACTGGCGGGGGTTCGCGAAGCTCGGCCTGGCCTACGTGCAGGAAGCCCGGATCACCGCGGACCCCGGCTCCTACCCGAGGGCCGAGGGGGTGCTCCGGCGCTCCCTGGAGCTGAACGGCAGAGATAACTTCGAGGCCCTGTTGGGGATGGGCGCGCTCACGCTGGCCCGCCACGAGTTCGAGGCCGCCCTGGCGTGGGGGAAGCGAGCCCGGGTGGAGAACCCCTACAACGCGGAAGTGTACGGCGTGATCGGCGACGCGCAGCTCGAGCTGGGCCGGTACCACGACGCCTTCGACACGTTCCAGGCCATGGTGGACACTCGGCCCGACCTCGCTTCGTACGCGCGCGTGTCGTACGCGCGCGAGCTTCGCGGCCACGTGGGGGGCGCCATCGTGGCCATGAAGGCGGCTCTCGTGGCCGCCGGCACGCCGGAAGACGCCGCGTGGGCCCACTATCAACTCGGCGAGCTGTACTTCAACAGCGGGCGGCTCCACCAGGCCAAGGCCGCGTATCGTGGCGGCGTCGCGCTCGCGCCGGACTTCATCCCGCCCCACGCTGGGCTAGCCAAGGTGGAATGGGCCGAGGGCGACCTCGAGCGCGCCATACACGGCTACTCCTGGGTCGTGCGGCGCTTCCCGGCCCCCGAGCACGTCATCGCCCTGGGGGACCTGTACGCGGCGAACGGGCAAGACACTTTGGCGGAGCAGCAGTACGCGCTGGTCCGGGCGGAGGAGGACCTGTTCCGGGCGAACGGTGTGAACGTCGACCTCGAGCTGGCCCTGTTCGATGCCGACCACGGCCAC
>JBOGVI010000095.1:0-4333 GCA_050692695.1 Actinomycetota bacterium | reverse complement strand
TACCAGACGTACAGCTCCCGGCCAGGGGACCCGGCATCCTCCAGCCGGCCGGCACCCCGCCCGGCCTCCACTCCGACGAGGCTGCAGAGCTCGGACGGCGCCGAACCCATGAGCTCGCGGTAGGCGCGGAGGACCGCGGGAGCGTCGTCGGCCGAGTAGCGCAGCTGGGTGGATAGCACCGGTCCGATGGGATGCAGCCCGAACTCGAACTCGGTCACGATCCCGAAGTTGCCTCCACCCCCGCGTATCCCCCAGAAGAGGTCCGCGTTCTCCCGATCGGACGCTCGGACGACTTCTCCGCTCGCGGTGACGACCTCGGCCGAGACGAGATTGTCGCACGCGAGGCCGTGCAGCCGCCCCAACCAACCGAAGCCACCCCCGAGGGTCAGCCCCGCGACGCCGGTGTGATGCACCATCCCGCCGGTCGTCGCCAGGCCGTGCTCGTGGGTCTCGCGGTCCAGATCGCGG
Organism: Actinomycetota bacterium; assembly: GCA_050692695.1. Lineage (GTDB taxonomy): Bacteria > Actinomycetota > UBA4738 > UBA4738 > HRBIN12 > AC-69. Next base: position 3,865 of record JBOGVI010000095.1, on the reverse strand, counting down.
AGCAGCGCACCTCCTTGGACCCGGGCCCGCCGGGCGTCGGGATCGACGACGACCTCGTTCATCGGCCGGAGGTCGATCATCATGCCCAGGTCGGTGGACGAGAGGCCCGAGACGCTGTGACCGCCTCCGCGAACCGCGACCTCGAGGCCCTCCTTCCTCGCGTAGGCGAGGGCGGCCACGACGTCCGTGGTCGATCGACACCGCGCGATGACCGCGGGGCGCTTGTCGATCATCGCGTTCCACAGGCTTCGAGCGCCGTCGTAGTCGGGGTCGGCGGGCTCGAGGAGCGCTCCGGTGAAGCCGTCGATCATGATCCGCCCCAATGCTCCGAGCTCCAGATCGATGTGGTCGATCCCGAGGATGTCGCCTTTGGAGCTGGGCGGATCGCCTCGGTCAGGAGTCGTTCGAGATGCATGAGCGTTTGCCGTTGATCGGCGAGCCGTTCCTCCAGGCGCTCTCCGTGAAGCTCTATGTACCGATGAACGAGCACCGCGTCATCGGCCGCCAGGACCGCACGGACCTCGTCGGGGGGCATCTCGAGACGCCGGAGCGCGTGAACCGCCCAGCCCACGCCCTCCCGGTCGAGGCAGGATCGCATCCGTTCGGTCATGGCGCTCCGGGCTCGGGCTGCTCGTGGCGCGCTGCGCGTCCCGCGGGTCAGTAACGCATGGCGCTCTTCTGGGGTCATCTGCCGAGCCATGGGCGTACCTCCCTCGTCTGCATCTCTGCTCATGTAGGACCGGGCAGCGAATCCGGACTCATCGCTCAAGCGCAGATTTTCATGGCGGCCCGAGCTCACGTGCATCCGGTCAGCGTCGCGACGGATTGGAGCGGCGCTTTCGGTCCCTTGCGCGAGGGGACCCTACTCGACCTCACGAAACAGCCCAACAAGCAGAACCCGGAGTGCCGGATCCTCCTCGGCGTCGATGGTGGTCGACGGTCGCCTTCGCTCGGCCGGTCGCGTGGACGTTGCCGATCGCCTCGGCGCATCGCGCGTCATCGGATGTGAGGACGTCGTCGTCGCAAGTCAGGGGGCGGACGGCCCTGGCACCGGGACCGGACGACCCGGGCCGGGGCGTTCGGAGGATGGTTCCTTGTGCGGACCATTTCGGAAGCCGTTCACACCGCTTCAATCGCGGGCCGGCAGGACGCTCGCGCATGTCAGTCCGGGCATATGTCGCTTTGCGTGCTCCCGGCTCGTACCATGGCGGGCAGGGCCAAGTTTCGAGACGACCCTGCGGCGGCAGGTGGCCGAAGTCATAAAGCCAGGCCTGGGATACACCGAGGAGCTGTGATGGCTCGACCTCGAACGTTCGCGATCCTGCTCGGAGCGGCCGCTGCGGCCGTCGCCATTGTGCGACACGGCCGCGGTGCCGTCACGGGGCGAAGGGTGCCGGGTGGGATCCTCATCGGCGATGCCGCCCTCTACGACGCGCTGAGCCGGCTCGTGCTCGGCTCGCTCTTCGGGCGCATCGCTGCCGACGTCGCAGACGGCGCCCCGGACGGCGCGCGGGTGCTCGAGGTGGGTTGCGGGCCCGGCCACCTGTCGATCCGGCTGGCTCGCCAGCACGGCCTCGACGTGACCGGCCTCGACCTCGATCCGGCCATGATCAGGCGCGCCCGAGCCAACGCGGACCGTCCGGGGAACGGCGACCAGCGCCGGCCATCGTTCCTCATCGGCGACGTGGCCTCGTTGGCGTTCCCCGACGGATCGTTCGACCTAGTCGTCAGCACGTTGTCGATGCACCACTGGGCCGACCCGACGGCAGGCCTGGCCGAGATCGGCCGCGTGCTGCGCCCGGGCGCTCGGGCACTCGTCTGGGACCTCCGGCCCGGGGTCCTGCCATTCCACGCCCACCCGCCCGATCCGGTCGAACACGCGCATGGCTCTTCGCTTCGGGTGGTAAACGCGACGCCATGGCGCTGGCCCTGGAGGTTCAACCTCACCCAGCGGATCGAGCTGGTCCACGCCGATGGCTCACCCGGGCACTCGGGAACATAGAGCGCCATCCGTCTGGTTGCTTGCCGTGCCGCCGCCTCCCCGAGCTCATGCAGGACGCCTTCCTGAGGCTGTGGGAGCGGTGGGACAGGATCGACCGGATCGCCGATCCCAAGGCGTACCTGTTCCGCGTGGCGCTGAACCGGTCCCGGATGCGGGCGCGCGCCGCACGCCGAGCCGCGCGGAGGCTGGTGAGGATCGCCCCGTCGTCCGATCCGTTCGACGAGGTGAGCCTCAGGGAGGACGTTCGGCAGATGCCGCTCGACCTGTCCTCGGAGAGTGCGTGAGTCACCACAAACGCCGGCCGTCCGCAACCCGGGGTTCAGGCGGTCCGGCGCGCGTTCCGGGATCTCGAGCACCTAAGCGGTTGCCCCCGGCCTCGAGCGCCCGAAGGGTCGAGCCCCCTCAGACCGGCACGATCTGGATCGTCCGGAGGTCGCCGCCGGGGGAGAAGTCGCCCCCCTCCTCAACCGCGGTGAAGGCCTCGGCCTCGGCGCTCCCCACCTGGAACAGCCCCTCGGACCCCTCGACCCTGACCGAGAGGCCGTGCGCGAGCCCATCGCATGCCGTCGGGCCGAAGGAGCCACTTCCCACCACCTGGCCCTGATAGATGGCGACCTGCCCGCCCTGCGCGTTGCTCGCGACCGGGCACGTCACCGTCACGTCGATCCGCACGGCCGCGCCGCCGCCGTCGAGCAACGCCTCGTCGGCAAGGCGAACCGACACGCTGGGCCTGACCCCAACGGGGGCCCAGTCCCGGACCTCCTTCGTCCTTCCCTCCCGGACGACCAGGAGCGCACTCACCTGCGCCTCCCCGGCCTGGAACGAACCGCCCAGCGATGGCACGGAAACCGCGACGACGTAGGGTAGGCGAGCGCAGCGCGGCGTGAACGAGGCCTCACCCGATGCCTGCGGTTGGGTCACGCTGACACGGGCGTCCACCGCTGCGTCGTAGCCGCCTACGCCGTTGTGGACACCGCCAAATCAGCTTAGAAGCCCCGCGGTCGCACCGACTCGACAGCCCGCCAGCTTTGGGCAAGAATCTGCCAATTCGGGGCAAGGAGGGGAACCGTGGCGAGTGCAGTTGCGAACCTTCTCGGCGGACCGACAGGAGCTACGAGCGGGGAGAAGATCTCGAAGGCGCTGTGGGGTGCTCTCAGGACTCTGCTTCAAGGTATCGTGGCGGCGTTCGCAGCTGCGGGGCCCGGATCCACCATCGTCGACGTGACCTACTGGAGGATGTGGTGGGCCAGTGTTCTCGTGGCTGTGACAACGGCCCTCGTGTCACTTCTGCAGAACCTCATCAACCTAATCCTGGCGAGCGACACGTAAGCCGTTCCCACCCGCTTTTAAGGCGCTAGGCGCCACCTCATGCATGAGGCAATCATGTTTCGACCGCGGCCTCGAAGTCCGGATCGACCACCTCCAGCCGGCAGCTCGGTCCACGTCGCCGCTGCCGAACTGTGACGCTGCAGGCCGGAGCCCCGTATCGGTCGCCCAGTGAGTGACACCCACAAGGCACGTCCAACCGCACGACCCGCGGCACAATCCATCGCCTCGAGAAGAAACCTATCCCTCTGCGCTGACACCTGAGAGATCCCCGCTGGCCTCGTGAACGAACAGGCAGCGCTCGCGCGGACGGTGTCGCGTCAAACTTTTTCGTCAACTTTTCGACGCCCGGTCCGTGATCCTGTCGAGCACCTGCCAAGGGAAAAGGCCCTGTTACTAGGGCCTTTACCGGTGGGCGCTAGAGGATTTGAACCTCTGACCTCTTCCGCGTCAAGGAAGCGCTCTCCCCCTGAGCTAAGCGCCCGAGGTCCCAGATTGTACGTGTGCGGAAGGCTCGTCGAGGCGGGGACCGGAATT
>JBOGVI010000094.1:0-6243 GCA_050692695.1 Actinomycetota bacterium | reverse complement strand
AGAAGGGGGACCTGCTCATGCCCCCGGCGAGGCAGGTCGCCGTGCTCACCTGCATGGACGCGAGGCTCCACCCCGAGAGGTTCCTGGAGCTTGACATCGGAGACGCTCACGTCATCAGAAACGCGGGAGGTCGGGCCTCCGACGACGCGCTCCGCTCTCTCATCATCTCCTCGAAGCTCCTGGGCACGAGGGAGTTCGCGGTCATCCACCACACCGACTGCGGGATGCTCACCTTCACCAGCCAGGAGCTCCAAAAGAGGCTCACCGAGGAGACGGGGGCCGACGCGTCGGGCATTGAGTTCTTGACGTTCGCCGATCTCGAGGAGAGCGTGGTGGAAGACGTCCGCCGGATCAGGGCGTCCCCGTTCGTCGCCGACGACATCCCGGTCTCGGGATTCGTCTACGACGTGCGGACGGGGCGGCTCAAGGAGGTCGTGGGCCCGACCGCGGGCCAAGTGGCCTAGATGGCCGACCTCCAGCGAGCACCGGAGAGGAGAGATGCCGAGGCTCACCGGAACCATCGTCCTGGGTGGCGCACCCGCCGACGGGGCGTACGTCCAGATCCAGAACCTCGCCGGGGACTTCCAGGCCGAGATTCGGACCGACGCGGCGGGCCGGTTCTTGCTGCATCCGGTCCGAGGGCGTTGGCGCCTGGTGGGCTGGCTGCCCGGCTATGGGAGGGCGGAACAGGAGGTCGAGGTGGGCGCCGAGGACCTGGACGTCGAGGTCGCGCAGGCCGATCCTCCGAACCTCCCGGCGTAGCCGAGCCCGAGCCGGAGGACGGGCCCGAATCCTCGCCCTTTCTCAATCATCGTCGCCAGCGGGCTGGGAGGTGAGCTTTGGCACGCGCCGGCACGAAGCCCGGCCAGGGTATATACGTCTGCTCAAGATGCGGGACGCCGCAGGAGCTAAGGACTCGCGGCTCGACCCTCAAGCGCTGTCCGAATTGCAGGGGCACCCTCTTCCGCAAGGCGAAACCCTCGAAGAAGTCGAAGCGGCGCGGTACGACCGTGCTGCGCGATCTCACGCCGCGCGAGACGGAGCTGCTTCGGCTGCTGGCGACGGAAGGTCTCACCAACCGAGAACTGGGAGAGCGGCTAGGCATAGCCCCGGCCACCGTTGGGACCCATCTCGACCACGCGCGGGTCAAGCTGAGAGTGCACAACCGCGTGCAGCTCGCATTGGCGGCACAGCGACTGGGGATCGCGAGGGTCTAAGAGCCCCGCCACCCTCGCAGGCGGCAGCGCGTCGAACGAATCCGAGGGATGAGTGCACGCGTTGATGATCAAGCAGCCCCATTCCGCCACCTCTTCACTCGACGGCTTCAAAACAAGGAACGTCGCGACGATGGGTGCATGGGTGGAGCTCGGTTCGTTCAGACGCGATGTCGGCACCGGCGTGATCGACGGAAGCGGTTGGGTGATGATGGCCCCGACCGAGTTCACATCAACCTTCCTCACGAGTGCGTCGGAGATCAGGATGTGATCGATGAGCTCCGGGGGCACTGTTGCATTGGCTGTGGAGGGAACCGCCATCGGGCAGACTCCGTCCATGAGATCGCACCGACACCCTCACCCTGAGGGGTGCAATTATGCGCTGTCATGCCGCTTCCCTGTAGTACTCATGGATCAGGCCGCCGAAACGGTCGCGACGACTCACCGTGCCGTCGCGTCTGACCTCGACCGTCGACGGCTCGGGTACGACCAGCTCGAGACCACGGTGGGTTCGTTCGCGTTGTAATGCATCACGAACTCCCGAAGGACTCGCTCCAGGTGGCGTCGGCCGAGGATCAAGATGTGATCGAGGCACTCCCGGCGAGCCGTCCTACCTCTTGGCGAACGCGTTCGCCTTCGGCGCCCGGATGGGGCTTCGTGATGACTCGGGCGCCTTCGGTCCGGAACACCTCGTCGAAGGAGCCGGAGAACTTCGAGTCCCTGTCCCGGATCACGAATCGGACGCCTCGGAGCCGCTCCCCCATCGCGAGGTTTCGGGCCTGCCGGCTGACCCAGGCGGAGTCCGGGTTCCTCTTGACGCCGAGGATGTGGACACAGCGGGACCCGAGCTCGATGGCGAAGAGCGCGTCCAGGGTGCGAAGCCAGGCCGTCTGTGAAGAGGTCGACCGCCAAGACTCCATGGGCCTGGCTCCTCAGGAACTCGCTCCACGAGGGACCGCTCCGGCGAGGGGCGGGTCCGAGCCCGTGCCGATGAAGGACCGTTCGGACCGCTGTCGCCGACACCCGCACGCCGAGCTTCAGCAGCTCCCCTCGGATCCTGAGGTAGCCCCACCTTGAGTTGTCCTTCGCCATCCTGAGGATGAGATCCACGGTTTCCCGATCGAGCCTTGGCCTGCCCGGTCCACGGCGGCGATACGTCCACTTGCCGCGAACGAGCTCCCGGTGCCACCGGAGAAGGGTTCGAGGGGTCACGACGAACGCCTTCCACCGATCCCGGGGCAGGATGCGACTGGCCGGGGCGAGCAGGATCCGGTCCCGCCGACGTAACGGAGGTCGGCGAGTGCTCCTCGAGAGCACCTTCAGCTGATGCCGAAGGACGAGCAGCTCGGCTTCCCGTCCAGGTCCTCACGACGCGACGGAGCCATTGCCTGGAGCAGACAGCGCATAGCGAAGTAGACGAGCGACAGCAGCATCGAGTGCCTCCTCCCTGGGGACGAGCGAAGTCGGTGACGCTACTCAACGACGCTGCTCAGAGGCGGTGTCGCGATTTGTGTACCCGTCACCGAAACCGCGCGCTCGCATGGATCCTCCTCTCTCCCGTCTTCCGAAGTTTCAACCTCTTCAGAGGTTCCGGGGTCTACTATGGGCGTCCTTGTCATCGAAAGTCGGGCCGGCAGAGGAGGCAGTCAGATGAGGGGCCACATCCGCAGGGGCATACCTACTCCTGGCCCGGGCCGACGAGATCTCGGACTCCACGATCCTCGACCAGATCCGAAGCCGAAACCGTTCGCCCAGAAGGGAGGGGTCATTCTCGCGGGCGCGCCGCGGTCGAGTTTCTGGACCCCACGCTCTGCCTGGAGGTGACAGCCTTCTGGCGACTTGACCCGCTCTGCGCACTTGCGGTACACAGGTGTAACTGGGACTCGGCGAACCGCGTTGGTTGGGTTGTGGGGATGGTCTCGACGAGAGGAGGGCTCACCATGATCCCTGGTCGAGCACTTATTGTCGTCTCCGTCCTTTCGCTTCTCGGGCTGCAAGGCATTGCTTCGACAGGTGCGTCCGCCGACGCGGACCGACCGTCGAGGGTCCTCATCATCATCTTGGACCAGGCACGGCCCGACACCATCGAGCGCTACAACATGACCAATGTCATGGCGCTGATGGAAAACAGCGTCAACTTCCCCAAGGCCCTCGTCGGCCACATGGCCGCTGAGACCGTGATCAGCCACAACGTGATCACGAGCGGCCAGTTGCCGAAGAACATTGGCTGGTCGAACGAGGCCTACCGTGACGTCGGGAATGTGCTCGGAGGCGGGGAGGGAGCGATCCACGTGACCTCCAGCATGTCCTGTAGCCAGTTCAAGACGCTGATCGATCACGCGGGCTACAAGAAGCTTGCCGACTACCTCGACGACCAGTTCGGTTCGCCGTCGAAATTCGTCTCCATTGCGCAGAAGAGGACGGCCGCGTGCACGGCGGGCCACACGGGGTCGGCGGCAGACGGGAACGCCACTGACCCGGAGGATATCATCCTCCAGATCAGAGGGAACTCGGCAGCGTCCTGTGATGGGAATCCCGGGTGGCGCAAGCCGGAGGACGGCAACCCCCCTGCTCCCGCGTACTTCGGCCTCGCCGTCGACTGCAACCGCTTCTGGACCAACCAGGCCCCCAATGCGTACGGGACGGGCGTCCTGCTCCCCGCGCGGATCTACAACCTCGACGGGAACCGGTTCGCCCCGGGATTCGATCCGGCGCACTTCGGCGGCGACATCTGGTCCGCCGACGCCGCCATCGAGGTGATCGAGAACGATCCCGACTGGCATGGGATGCTCGTCAGCCTGGGTGGCATCGACAAGCTGGGCCACATGTGGGGACCGGAGGACAGCGTCGAAGGCGCGCCCGGCTCGGAGGAGGAGATGCGGCACCTCCCGTTCATCGCGAGGACGGCCGACGCGCAGGTCGGGAGGCTGATCGACGCCCTCGAGGCCCAGGGGCTCCTCAACGAGACCCTCATCGTGATCACTGCCGATCACGCGGCCCAGACGGGGCTCCGGTTCCACGGTCGGTTTGACGCCTTCACCGTCGGAACCAACATCAACGCATGTGATCCCTCAACCGGGACGTCGTCCTTCGCCCTGCGGTCCGACTGCAACTGGTACTACGGCTCGGAGACCGGGATCTTCGCCGACGAGTTCTACCTCGACCCCAGCCCGGCCATCCAGCAGCTCAAGGACGTGTTGACGCCGGACGGCGGCTCGACGAACCTCGCCTTCTCCTACCAGGACTCCCAGATCGCCGTCTGGCTGAACGACAACTCCGCCGAGAAGAAGGCGGAGGCCGCGGAGGCGATCCTCGACCTCCCGAGCGTGATCGCCAGCTTTCATCTGAACGCCACCCAGGACGGCTACGACCTCTTCGGGACGAACCCCTTGAGTGGGGCGGAGCGCAGCTGGTTCGACCGGCACGGGGAGGTGCTCGTTGACACGATGGCAGCGCCATATGCGCCGGACGTCGTGGCGCTCCTCAAGAACGAGACCACCTACGGCGTCTTCGGCGATCACGGCGGCCACCAGCGCCTGATCCAGCGGATCCCGATGACCTTCTCCTGGCCGGGGCTGCAGTCCGGAGCCCTGCCGAAGGTCAACATCCGGTTGGTCGACGTCCTCCCGACGATCCTCACGGTCATGGGCATCCCCTTCAACGCGGATGACCTGGACGGAGAGGCGGTCCCGCTCCCGCTAGGGTAGGCGCCGCTCAGAGCCGTCGGGCACGGGTAACGGGAGCCTGGAGCGAATACCCCGGGGCTCGCGAGTTCGTTGGGGGCCAGTCACCCCCTACCGTTGATTTTCGGGCCCCGCGGCTACTTCGCAGAACCATCCCTGTGCGGGAAGCACTCAACTTCTGACCGGGTCGGCCGGGCCAGCGCATGTCAAGCGGTGGCAGGCAAGAACCGGGCAGGGCTCCCCTATTGTAGGCCCTGCGTCCTTTGAGCACGGGAGAACTCGCTGGTCACAGGGCGTAACCCAATAAATGCACCCCCACAGGCTCTGCAGACCCGAGTCGAACCCGCCGAGGATCGTCGGTCCCGGCTCGACGAGAAGTGCGAACCGGAACGCCCTCTACGAGTGGCGACCTCAGCTCAGAAGTCGAAGCACTCGAACAGGTCGCTGATGTCCTCCCGGGCGTCACGCGGTGGAGCGGGCGCGCCGCCGGCCTCGTAGTTCGAGCCGATGGGCGTCCCCGTGTCGAACAGGTGATTCTGCGAGGCGAGCGTCGGGAGCCCGTGCAGCTGCTCGAGGAACTTCAGCGTCGACGTCAGCTCCGACGGCAGGCTCGTCTCGATCGGCCCCTTCTTCGCGTACGGCGAGATCACCCACGTCGGTATTCGAACACCGAGGCCGAACGCGTCCAGCTGCGGCGGCGGGACATGGTCAAAGTAGCCGCCGTGCTCGTCGTAGGTGATCAGGTACGCGGAGCTGTCCCAGAGCGACGATTCGCGCAGCGCCGTGACCAGCTCTTGCTGGATCCCCATTCCTACCGACACGTCCGCCGGCGGGTGCTCGTCCCAGCCGCGGGCGAAGCTCGGGATGATCCACGAGACCTGCGGCAGCCGTCCCCGACGCACGTCGTTCAGGAAACTGCCTTTGCTGCCGAGCGTGCGCAGGTCGTGCGCATACCTCTTCCAGAAGACAGAGACGTTGTCGGTGTTGCCGAACGGGACGCTGTCCCAGTTGACGTTGTAGACCTTCCAGGTCACGCCGGCGGCGTCGAGCAGGTCGAGGATGATCGGGTAGTCGAACACGCCGTAGCCCCAGATGCCGTTCGTCGTGATCCCTCCCGACGTCCCGGCGGCGAGGTAGAAGCGGTTCGGCCAGGTCGGGCCGAGCAAGGAGCAGAAGAAGTTGGACACGAGCGCCGAGTCCTCGAACAGGCTGTAGTAGACCTCCCGCTCGCTCGTGGTCAGGCCCGGCCTTCGGCCCTGGTCGCGTTCGACCTGGCGGACCCAGGAACGAAGCGTCTCAGCCGACATGCCGAACTTGCCCGACACCGAGCGGATCGTCGCCCACTG
>JBOGVI010000093.1:0-3574 GCA_050692695.1 Actinomycetota bacterium | reverse complement strand
CCCCAGAAGCTCGCCAACCTGGCCGCTGACTGGTGGCGCAAACAAGGCGTCCTCAAGGACATTCACATTGTGCTGGCGCTGGCGACCCCGGTGATCTTCGGGGTGCCCGAGTTTGCCCGGGTGCTCGAGCAGGTCGTGGCCCTCGGCGAACGACAGGTCGTAGGATCAGGGCGTTCCGCCTTGGCGGAGGGGGTGTCGTCGTGATGATCCGACGTCGGGAGGTTCTCGTCGGTCTGGGAGCTGTGGCCCTGGGGGTGATCGGCCTGCTCCTGGCGGCAGGCCCCAGCACCAGCCACACCGAGCTGGCGGCTGCCGGCATGAGCAGAAGTGTCCAGCCGGTCGAGGCAGGAAATCCCGGCCGCGGGGAACCAGCACCACGGGCATCTCAGCCTCAGCAGGTCGCGGGGCAGCCCGCGGCGGGGGAAGTGAGGGAGTTCTCGCTGACGGTGGGTCGGATGCGATGGGAGCTGGCGCCGGGTGAAGTGACCGAGGCCTACGCGTACAACGGGCAGATGCCGGGCCCCGAGCTGCGAGTCAAGGAAGGGGACACGGTCCGGGTCCGGGTGACCAACGCGCTGGGGGAGCCGACCACGATCCACTGGCACGGCGTCGACGTCCCGGCGGGCATGGACGGGGTGCCGGGCTTGTCGCAGGAGCCGATCGCGCCGGGAAGCACCTTCACCTACGAGTTCGTGGCCAAGCCGGCGGGGACGCGTTGGTACCACGCCCACGTCAACGAGCTCGTCCAGCAGGGTGGGGGCCTGGCCGGCGCCCTGATCATCGAACCGCGGGAGTCGACGTCGGCCTCCGAGCGTGAATACGTCGTCATGGCCCAGCAGTGGCTCCGCTCGTCTGGAGAACGACCCTCGGGCGAGTCGCCGGGGATGGGGATGTCGCGGATGGACGGCGACCGCTCGAGCGAGGACGACCGTTTCACCGTCAACGGCAAGGCCTACCCGAACGCCACCCCGCTTGTCGTGCGCCAGGGGGAGCGGGTTCGATTACGCCTCATCAACGCCGGGACCACTGCCACCCAGGTGTTCGCCCTGGCCGGCCACCAGCTGATCGTCACCCACACCGACGGCAACGCGCTCAGCGTGCCAGTCCCCGTCGACACCGTACCGCTTGGCGTGGGGGAACGTGCCGATGTCGAGTTCTTGGCTTCCAGTCCCGGCCGTTGGCAGCTCGGGTCGATCTCTTCGGGCCAAGCCGATCGGGGCCTGGGGATCGATGTTGTCTACCAAGGACACGAGGCCGATCCGGTCCAGTATCCGGCCCTGGGCGATCTTCAGCTCGCCAGTTACTCGGCCATGACGGCCGGTCCCCTCCCGACCACAAAGCCGGACCGCACCTTTGAGCTCGTCCTCTCCGGGGGGATGATGAGCAACTCAGGAGCCTGGACGATCAACGGGCGCAGCTACCCCGGCACCGAACCTCTCGATGTGCGGCCAGGCGAGCGGGTGCGCGTCAGGATGATCAACATGAGCATGGAGGACCACCCCATGCACCTCCACGGCCACACATTCCAGATCGTGGCGATCGGCGACCGACCGGTCGCCGGGCCCTTCAAGGACACCCTAACGCTGCGCCACATGGACAGTTACGACGTCGAGTTCGTGGCCGCCAACCCCGGCCAGTGGCTCTTCCACTGCCACAACCTCGAGCACATGATGGGCGGGCTCATGACGGAAGTGCGCTACCAATAGGGCTTGCGCCTCCGGCTGCCGTGGGGCCTCGAGCATGGAGCCCTTCCCGTCGCACGGCGCAAATCGGTCTTTGCGCTGGCCACGATGCAGGGCCGGTGGGACTGCTCGGCGTGGCCGCCCCCGCGCTGCTACGACACGCTGTAGAGCCCAGGAAGGCAGAAGGGGAGCCGATGCAGAACGACTACGGGCTGTGGACTCTCGTGATCGCCAACACTGCCGTGCTGGCTGTGTTTCTCCTCGCCTTCCTCCGCCCCACGCAGCGGCGGGAGTGGCGTTCGTTCGGGGTCGTGGCCGCCTTTCTCGTCGCCCTCTTCACCGAGATGTACGGCTTCCCGCTCACCATCTACCTGCTCACCTGGCTGCTGGGCCGAGATCCCTTCCCTAACCCCCTGGCCCACATGAGCGGCAACCTCATCGCCAGCCTCCTGGGCCTGGGGACGGCGTGGGCCGGCTTCTTCATGTTCCTGGGCGGCGTGGTGATCCTTGCCGGGATGGGCATCGTCGCCTCCGGCTGGCGCCGGATCCACCGAGCCCAGGGGGCACTGGTCACCGACGGCCCCTACCGCGTCGTCCGCCACCCGCAATACAGCGGGCTCATGGTGATGATCGCCGGCACCCTCATCCAATGGCCGACGCTGCTCGCCGTGCTCATGGCCCCCGTGCTCGTGGTCGCCTACTACCGCCTGGCCCGCCGTGAGGAGGCGGTCATGCTCGCCCGCTTCGGTGCAACGTACCGCCGGTACATGGCGGCGGTGCCCATGCTCGTTCCCCGCCTCGGGCACCCCCGGCGGGGGCGTCGCTGGCGGTCGAGGGCCTCACCCCCCTCGTCGTGCCCAACAACGCCTTCTACCGGATCGACACCCGGCTCCTCGGCGCTCCCGCCGTCGACGCCAACGGCTGGCGCCTCAAGGTGACGGGGATGGTCGAGCGCCCCTTCGAGCTCTCGTTCTCCGAGCTCCTGGCCATGCCCCTCGTCGAGGAGCACCTCACCCTGGCCTGCGTGTCCAACGAGGTGGGCGGCGACCTCATCGGCAACGCCGCCTGGTCGGGCGTCCCCCTGGCCGAGCTGCTCGGACGGGCCGGGGTCGAGCGCGGCGCCACCCAGATCGTGGGCCGCTCGGTCGACGGCTTCACCGTGGGCTTCCCCACCGACGTCGGCCTCGACGGGCGCAGGGCCCTCGTCGCCGTGGGCATGAACGGCGAACTCCTCCCGCTTCTCCACGGCTTCCCCGCCCGCCTCGCGGTGGCCGGCCTCTACAGCTACACCTCGGCCACCAAGTGGCTGTCCGAGATCGAGCTCACCCGCTGGGAGGACTTCGACGCCTACTGGGTCCCCCGGGGCTGGGACAAGTTCGCCCCCGTCCTCACCCAGTCCCGCATCGACACGATCGTGCCCAACTCGCCGATCGTGGCCGGCCCGCTCGTGGTGGCCGGGGTGGCCTGGGCCCCCACCAGAGGCATCAGCCGCGTCGAGGTCCAGGTCGACGACGCCTCCTGGGCGGCGGCGGAGCTGGCCGAGGCCCTCTCCGACGACACCTGGCGCCAGTGGCGCTTCGCCTGGCAGGCACCGCCCGGCGTCCACGCCCTGCGGGTGCGGGCCACCGACGGGCGGGGCGAGACCCAGACCGCCCGGGCCTCCCGCCCCGGGCCCAACGGCGCCACCGGCTACCACACGCTCCGGGTGCGCGTCCAGGAGGGGTGAGCCCGGCGGCACCCTGGTGAGGACTGCCGAGCTCCAGGGTTCTCCTACAGGGAGTAGCATTTGGGCCAGTACGCAACGGGGAGGCAGGCGGTGGGTCGCGCCAGCCAGGCGACGCCGGCGGAGTCGAGGGGACCCGACGGACTGCAGGAGGCGAAGCCGGGGCCGC
>JBOGVI010000092.1:0-2193 GCA_050692695.1 Actinomycetota bacterium | reverse complement strand
CCGCGGATCTCGAGGTCGCGAAGGGCGATGTGGAACCCGCTCCCGAGCGCGGTGTGCCGGCTGATGCTGGCCAGTCGCTCGTGCGCGTCCTCGGTGAGCTGCTGCGCGGGCGGGAAGAAGAAGTAGGAGAAGGCCCGTTCGTTCGACCGGCCCACCCGGCCTCGGAGTTGGTACATCTGCGCCAGCCCAAGGCGATCGGCTCGGTCCACCACCAGCGTGTTGGCCGACGGCACGTCGAGCCCGGACTCGATGATCGTCGTGCACACGAGCACGTCGGCGTCGCGGTCCCAGAACCGCATCATCTGCTTCTCCAAGAGCTCCTCGTCCATCTGGCCGTGGGCCACCACCACGCGGGCCTCCGGAAGCTGCTCGGCCACCCACGCGGCCTGGCGGTCCACCGTGGCCACGCGGTTGTGGACCCAGAACACCTGTCCCCCCCGGAGCAGCTCGCGGCGGACCGCGCCGAGGGCCATGCCCTCGTCGTACGGGCCGACGAAGGTGAGCACCGGCTGCCGGTCCTCGGGCGGGGTGTCCACCACGCTCATGTCCCGGATGCCCGTGAGGGCCATCTCCAGGGTCCGGGGGATCGGGGTGGCGGTCATCGTCAGCACGTCGACCGAGGTTCGGAGCTTCTTCAGCCGCTCCTTGTGGGCCACGCCGAACCTCTGCTCCTCGTCCACGACCACCAGGCCGAGGTCGCGGAACGCGACGTCGCCGGAGATCAGACGGTGCGTCCCGATCACCACGTCGATCCGGCCCGCGGCCACGTCCGCCACCACCTGCCGCTGCTCGGCCGGTGACAGGAATCGGGACAGCATCGCCACCGTCACCGGGAACGCCGCGAACCGCTCGGAGAACGTCACGACGTGCTGATCGGCGAGGAGCGTGGTGGGGGCGAGCACCGCCACCTGCTTCCCGTCCATCACGGCCTTGAACGCCGCGCGGATCGCGATCTCGGTCTTGCCATAGCCGACGTCCCCGCAGACCAGTCGGTCCATCGGCTTCGGCGTCTCCATGTCGCGCTTCACCTCGTCCACGGCGGCGAGCTGGTCACGGGTCTCCTCGAAGGGGAAGGCATCCTCCATCTCCCGCTGCCACGGGGTGTCGGGGCCGAACGCGTGGCCCGGCACGCTCAACCGGACCGAGTACAGCCGGACCAGCTCGCCGGCCATATCGCGCACGGCTCGCTTGACCCGTGCGGTAGTCCGAGCCCAGTCGCTCGACCCAAGACGGTGCAGTCGCGGCACCTCGCCGCCCGCGTACCGCGCCACCATGCCGACCTGGTCCGTGGGGACCGACAGCCGGTCGCCGGCCGCGTACTCAATGACCATGTAGTCGCGTTCGGCACCGGCCACCGCGCGCCGCCGGATCCCCTCGAACCGACCGACCCCATGGATCCGGTGGACCGCGAAGTCGCCCGGCCGGAGCTCCGCCGCGATCGCGTCGGCCCGTCGCCTCGCGATGCGTGGCGCGCTCCGCGTATGTCGGCGAGAGCCGAACAGGTCCTCCTCCGTTGCCACGGCCAGCTTCCCCGGCGCGAACACGAAGCCTCCGGCCAGTTCGGCCTCCACCGCGGTGGCGCGGCCCTCGCCGTCGAGACGCACGCCGCGCTCGCCGACCACCTCGCGCGCGCGCTCGAGGCTCCCGTGGCCTTGCGCCGCAACGACGACGCGGTATCCGCGCGATGCCAGGTCGGCCAGGCGCTGCGCGAGCTCCGCCGCGTTGCCCCGGGCCGTGCCCCAGCCGTCGAGACCGAGGTCGATGCCCTCGGCGAACTCGGTGAGATCGAGGCGGGTCCTCCCGCGCAGGGCCTCATCAAGCGACTTCAGGACGGGCGGGCCCGGCCACCCCGAGGCTTCCGCCAGGGCTTTGGCTTCCTCTACGGCCGTGCCGGCCCGGTCGAGTGTCCTCCGGGCCTGCGACAGCACCACCCACGACCCCGCCGGCAGCAGGTCGGCCGGGAAGGGCATCTCCTCGAACAGCAGTGGCGCGAGCCCCTCCATCCCCTCGAACACCAGGCCGTCGGCGAACCGTGAGAGCTGGTCCCGGAAGCGGTCCATGAACCTCGGCGCCAGGCGTTCGGCCTTCTCGCGGAGCTCCCCCGAGGCGAGCAGCTCGCGGACCGGCTGAACCTCCGCACGTCGGACGGGTTCGGTGGAGAGCTGGGTGGCCGGGACGAACTCCCGCAGCGAT
>JBOGVI010000091.1:0-2007 GCA_050692695.1 Actinomycetota bacterium | reverse complement strand
CCTTCTCACCGGTCGAGGGGGAGCTCACGCTGGGGGCCTTCCTCGATTACGTGGACACCGTGGACCGGATGGAGCGGCAGGAATGGGGGCCGGTGCAGCCCTCCGACGAGGACTCGGTGAAGGTCATGACCATCCACGCCGCCAAGGGTCTGGAGTTCGACACGGTGTTCGTCCCTGGGATGGCGCACAAGCTGATGCCGGACGACCGGATCCAGCACAACCCGGCCGAGCGGGGCAAGTCCCTCGACTTCGAGCTTCGGGGAGACGCTCTGATCCTGCCGACGTTCGACGGCGTCCTGTCGCACTTCAAGGAGGCCCTGAAGAAGCAAGAGGTGATCGAGGAGCGGCGCACCTGCTACGTGGCGCTCACGAGGGCCAGGCGGCGGCTGTTCACCTCCGCCGCGCACTGGTACGGCGAGACCATCAACGCCAAGGGCCCCGGCCTGTTCTTGGAGGAGCTGGCCGGCTGGGGAGAGGAGACCGGCCTCGCGTTAGTGGAGCGGGGGCCGGACGTCGGCGAGGAGAACCCGCTTATCGGATATCGGGAGCGGCTCGTTCGGGACTGGCCCGGCCCGGCCCGGCCCGACGACGCGGATGGCTTGTTCCCGGCGGGGTGGCGGCGGGCCGCGCTGGTGGCCGCCTCGACAAGGGCGGTTCCGGTGGAGCTGGTCGAGGCCCTGGACCCGGCGGAGCGGCAGGAGTACGAACGTCTCGCCGCCGAGCGGAGGACGCTGGCCGGCCACCTCGCGGAGCGTGAGGCCATGACCGAGGACGCGCCCAGGTTCCCCACCAGCGTCTCCGTGGGCGGAATCATCGAGTACGGGCGCTGCCCGAAGCGCTTCTACTGGAGCGCGGTCCGGCCGCTTCCACGCTTCTCCGGGCCCGCGGCCCGGATCGGAACCGAGGTCCATGCGTGGATCGAGCGGCAGTCGTCGGGGCAGGCCACACTGATCGAGCTTGAGCAGGAGCCGGACCTCACCACCGAGGAGCTCGCCGGCCAGCCGGGGAAGATCAAGCAGCTCCGCGAGGCCTTCCTCTCCAGCCGGTTCGCGAAGATGGTGCCGCTGTTCGCCGAGCGGCCGTTCATCCTGTCGGTGAAGGGGTTCACCGTGGGCGGCCGGATCGATGCCATCTTCGGCGCGCCGGACGGGCCATGGGAGGTCGTGGACTACAAGACCGGCCGGAAGCCGGAGGCCGATCCCCTGTCCCGGGTCCAGCTCGACCTGTACTCGCTGGCGTGCATCGACGTGTGGGGCAAGCGGCCCGAGGACCTCAGGCTCACCTACGTCTACCTGGCCGGCGGCGAGGAGGTGTCGTTCCCCGTGGAGGACCCGGCCGGGATCCGACATCGCATCGAGCAGTGGTTGGAGGGCATCGCCGCGGGGCGGTTCGATCCAACCCCCGGCGAGCACTGCCGCGTGTGCGACTTCCTGAGCTTCTGTGAGGCGGGCCGGGCGTACGTGGAAGGAGCGGCGGGAGCGCCGTCGCCCGCTTAGCCGGAGAGCCTCCCGACCTGCTCCTCGAACGTCCGGTACTGAGCGGCCGGGTCCCAGCCTCCCTCCCGTCTGCCGAACACGAACCGAACGGCCAGCCCCAGATCGGCGGCGCGAGTGAGGAGCGCGGCTCGGAACCACTCGAGGTCGCCCGGCTCGAGGACGGTCGGTCCGTGGGTTCCCAGGCGGCGGAGGGAGGCGTCGTCCACGGCGATCGGCGTCGGCCGCAGGATCGCCTCGAGCCCGGAGACAGAGGGATCTGCCACCTCCAGGTGCCCCTTGCCGGCCTCCCAGGTGGCCACGGCCAGGACATCCTCGGACGAGTCGGGGCGGTACAACTCGGCCCGCATGGCCTCGGGCTACGCCGACATCGGGCGCTCGAGCCGGCGGATCATGCCCGCCGTGTGCCTCAGCAACTTCACCGTGACATCGGGCTCGTCGGCCAGGGCCTTCAGGAACGCGTTCCGCTTGAGCTCGAGCATCGTGACCGGCGTCTCGGTGACCACGGTGGCGC
>JBOGVI010000090.1:0-2060 GCA_050692695.1 Actinomycetota bacterium | reverse complement strand
CGTCCTCGTGCTCCGGTACGGCCTCGGAAACGGGCACACCATGACCTTCCGCGACGTGGGCAAGATCATTGGCCTGTCGGGGGAGCGGGTCCGGCTGATCGAGCGGGAGGCCCTCCAGAAGTTGCGGCAGTCGGAGATCGTCAGTGCGGCCGGCGGGATCTAGACACCCTCGGTGCCCCAGCACGACCTTCGCAACGGGGATAGACGTGCCATGAGGGCCCCCATCCTTCCGGCGCCCCGTCTCCTGAGGCCTCGGGCCCGAGGCCATCTCGGCGAACGAGATCCCCGACGGTCGGCTGAGGCTCCCCTATCCCTCTCGGTCCAGGACCTCGTTGATCCAGCCGAAGGCAGCCATGGCGGCCGGGTAACCCCCGGTCGAGATGGCGAGCAGCGCCACCTGCCGGATGGCCTCGCGCTCGATCCCCTCGGCGAGAGCCTTGCGGGCGTGGGACCGGACGGCCCCCTCGGATTCCCTGCCGATGGCGATCCCGAGCTTCGCCAGCCGGCGCTCCCTCGCCGACAGGGGCCCGGCCTCGTGCAGGCGCTCCGCAAGGCCCCGGAAGGCCTCCATCACCGCGGGGTAGTCGGCGCCGAACCGCTCGAAGACCTGAGGTAGATACCCGCCCATCGCCTCCTCCTTCGGTCACACCGGAGCCCGGAACGGCATCTTGGCGCTCCACGAGCGCCGTCTGCCAAGACCCCGGAACAACGATAATCGCGACGGAGGCTGGGGGGAGCGGTGGCCGGTGCCATCAGTTTCGGCGCGAGCGTCTCGGTGTCCGGCAGGTACGCCTTGCAGGGCCGGCAGGTGCTCGCCGGTCTGGGGGCCTGGGTCGAGGCCGTGAACGCGGGCGGGGGTCTGAGGGTGCATGGCGCCGGGGCGAGGACCCCCGTCAGGCTCGTGCACTACGACGACGCGAGCTTGCCCGCCAAGGCCGCGGCGAACGCCGAGAGGCTCCTCGACGCGGACGCGGTGCAAATCCTGATCGGGCCGTACGCGAGCGACCTGACCCGAGCCGTGCTCTCCGTTGCCCGCCGCCGTGGAAGGGTCCTCTGGAATCACGGGGGGGCCTCGGACGACATCCACGTGAAGGGCGGTCGCGCCGTAGGCATCCTCACCCCGGTGAGCCGGTACTACGCCGGTCTGATCGAGCTGGCCCGAAGCTTCGACTCCGACGCCGCCCGGGTGGCCCTCCTCCACCGGCGGGGCAGCGGCTTCGGCCGCCTGGCGGCCCTCGGGGTTCGGGCGGCGGCGAGCCAGGCGATGTTCGTCGCGGACGTCGTCACCTACTCGTCCCTGGCGAGCGACCTCCCAAAGGTCATGGCCAGCCTCGAGCAGCAGCGCCCGGATCTCGTCATCAGCGCCGGCTCCTTCGACGACGAGGTCGTCCTGGCCCGGGCCCTCGCCGAGTCCGGGCTACGCCCAAGGGCGGTTGGCCTGGCGGCCGCGGCCATGCAGGAGTTCCCGCAGGCCCTCGGCACCCACGCCGAGGGGTTCCTCGGGCCGAGCCAGTGGGAGCCGCGGCTCGCCTGCGTCCCCGACTTCGGACCCGGTCCGGACGAGGCCACCGAGGGCATCCGGGCCCAGGGCGCTCCGCCGGACTACCCGGCCGCCCAGGCCTATGCCGCCTGTCTGATCGCCCAGCGTTGCCTGGAGGAGGCCGGCGCCGACGACGAATCGCTGTGGCGCGCCGCCTGCGCCCTGGACTGCGCGACGTTCTTCGGGCGGTTCCGTATCGATCCCAAAACGGGCCTTCAGGTGGGGCACGAGGTGGTCCTCGTCCAGTGGCGGCGGGGGAGGAAACTCGTGGTCTGGCCGCCCGCCGTCTCGCAAGCCAGGCCCCTGTACCCGAGGTGCCGTAGCGGGTGAGGATCAAGGAGGGCCTATTGACAGGCGCCCGAGGGCAGCCTTAGAAAGGGGCACAAAGCCTACTAAGTGGGTCGGAATTGGTTCGCACGCGATGCTACGGGTTGGTTGGGGCCATGATCCCTTCCCGGGTGTGCTGTCCGAGTCCGTGCGCTCGCCCGGGGAGCGCGAGGTAGCCGTGCGGTCATAGGGA
>JBOGVI010000089.1:0-13868 GCA_050692695.1 Actinomycetota bacterium | reverse complement strand
GCCGGGGCAGCCCCGCCCTCCCGAAGGCGCCGGCGGTCGGTGACCTTGACCTTCGGTCGCTCCAACTGTCCCTCGCCGCTCCTGTCCTTTTCGCCCATCATGTCGCCTTGACGGTGATCTTCCTGGGCTTGGCCTCCTCACGCTTCGGCACCTCGATCGTGAGGACGCCCTTGTCGAACCTGGCCTCGACGTTCGCGGGGTCGGCGGCCCCCGGCAGGGTGAGCGTCCTGGAGAAGGACCCGTATCGTCGTTCGATCCGCTGGAACGAGTCCTCCGCGGCGTCCTCGTAGAAGAACTCGCGCTCACCCCTGATGGTGAGCATCGCGTCCTCCACAGACACGTCCACGTCGGCCGGCTCAACCCCCGGGAGGTCCAACGTGACCACGAACTTGTCCGTCGTTTCGTAGACGTCGAGTGCCGGCACCCAGGTCCCGGCCGAGCCGGTCCCAAGATCGCCGCCCCCGTACGTCCGACCGAACAGACTGTTCAGCTCGTTCTGGATGGACATGAGGTCCCTGAACGGGTCCCACCTCTCGAGCATCGACATCTACGAACCACCTCCTTCATCCACGATCTCGCCCTCGACCACGTCACCCTCCCCGCCTTCGGGCGCGCCCCCGGCCGCAGCCTGCTGCGACGCGGCCTCGGCCTGGGCGTGCTGATACATGGCCTCACCGACGCGCCGGAACACTTGCATCGTGGCGTCGGTGGCAGAACGGATCTTCTCGACGTCCTCGCCCTTCAGCACCTCTTTCAGCTCGTCGTTGGCCTTCGCGAGCTCTTGCCGGTCGCCGGTGGGAACCTTGTCGCCCCACTCGGCCAGGGCCTTGTCGATCTGATAGGTCAGCTGGTCGGCGGCGTTCCTTGCCTCCGCCGCCTCTCGCCGCTTGTGGTCCTCGGCAGCGAACTTCTCCGCGTCCTTGACCATCTTGTCGATGTCGTCCTTGGACAGGGCCGTGCCGCCGGTGATCGTCATCTGCTGCTCCTTGCCGGTTGCGAGGTCCTTGGCCGAGACGTTCACGATGCCGTTCGCGTCGATGTCGAACGCGACCTCGATCTGGGGCATGCCGCGGGGCGCCGGCGGGAGCCCCATCAAGTGGAACTTCCCGAGCGAGCGCACACCCGGCGAGAACGCGGTCTCCGCCTCGCCCTGGAGGACGTGGATCTCGACCGTTGTCTGGTTGTCGTCGGCCGTGGTGAAGATCTCGCTCTTGCGCGTGGGGATCGTGGTGTTGCGCTCGATCAGCCGCGTGAAGATCCCGCCCTTGGTCTCGACGCCGAGCGTGAGCGGGGTCACGTCGAGGAGCAGGATGTCCTTCACGTCACCCTTCAGGACGCCCGCCTGGATGGCCGCGCCGACCGCCACCACCTCGTCGGGGTTCACGCCCTTGTGGGGCTCCTTGCCCCCGGTGACCTTACGGACGAGCTCCTGGATCATCGGCATGCGGGTCGCGCCGCCGACCAGGATCACGTGGTCGATGGCCGAGATGTCCTTGCCCCAGTCCTTCACGGCCTGCTCGAAAGGACCTGTGCATCGATCCGCCAGGTCCTCCGTCATCCGCTCGAACTCGGAGCGGGTGAGCTTCATCTCGAGGTGCAGAGGGCCTTCGGCGGTGGCCGTTACGAACGGGAGGTTGATGGTGGTTTCGGCGACCTGCGAGAGCTCGATCTTGGCCTTCTCCCCCGCCTCCTTCAGCCGCTGGAGGGCCATTCGGTCCTGGGACAGGTCGACGCCGTGTGCGTTCTTGAACCCCTTCACCATCCAGTCGATGACCCGCTGATCCCAGTCGTCGCCCCCCAGGTGCGTGTCACCGTGGGTGGCCTTGACCTCGAAGACCCCCTCACCGATCTCGAGGAGCGAGACGTCGAAGGTCCCGCCGCCCAGGTCGAAGACCAGGATGGTCTGGTCGTGCTGCTTGTCCAATCCGTACGCCAGCGACGCCGCCGTCGGCTCGTTGATGATCCGCAGGACTTCCAGTCCGGCGATCTGGCCGGCCTCCTTGGTGGCCTGGCGCTGCGCGTCGTCGAAGTACGCGGGGACCGTGATGACGGCTTGGATCACCGTGTCGCCCAGGTAGGCCTCGGCGTCCCGCTTCAGCTTCATCAGGATCTGGGCCGAGATCTCCTGGGGGGTCCATTGCTTCGCGTCCACCTCGATGTGCCAGTCCTTGCGGCCCATCTCCCGCTTGACGGAGCGGACCGTCCGGTCCGGGTTGGTGATGGCCTGTCGCTTGGCCACCTCCCCCACGGTGATCTCGCCGTTCTTGGAGAACCCCACCACCGACGGGGTGGTACGGAAGCCCTCCGCGTTCGGAACGACCACCGGCTCGCCGGCCTCCAGCACGGAGACGACGGAGTTAGTGGTCCCGAGGTCGATTCCAACAGCTCGCGGCATGGCCCAGTCCTTCCTTTCAGGCTTCTTTGGGATTTCCTCAGTCTGTGTGAACCATAGAACTTGAGTCTCTCACTGTCAAGTATTCCTTACTGTCAAGTACCGACGCATAGCCGCGCCAACCTCCCGGCAGCCATAGGCGCTCTCAAACGCGCTGAAGCGCTTCGAGAAGGAACCTTGGTCCGGGTCCCCCGATCGCGGACTCCGACCCCCACCGGTCGGCCGTCGCGCTCCGGGTCGTAGACAACGCATCCGCCGCATGGCCACGAGGGAGCGTCGGCGCGACCCTCCCTCCTGGCCTTGCCGCCGGCTTCTTGCCCGGGATCTGCGCCCACCCATACACTTCCCCCAGCGTGATCCGTGAGCTTGCCCGGCCCGCCCTCGCGGTGAGCCGCCCCTCCGCAGCCGGCCTCATCGCCATCCTCGCGCTGGTCGCGTTGGCGGGAGGCCTGTTCGCACTCCGGGCCCGCCTCCTGTACCGGCTGGTTCGCCTCGGCCGGCCGGTGGACCGTACCCGGAACGTTTCGGTCCGCGTGCGGCGCGAGGTCACGGTGGTGCTGGGCCAAAGGAAGCTGCTGCAGCGCCTCGTCCCGGGGGCCATGCACGCCTTCATCTTCTGGGGGTTCCTGGTCCTGCTCACCACCATCGTCGAGGCCATGGGCCAGACGGTGGACCGGACCTTCGCCCTCCCCCTGATCGGGCACGCCGGCGGGCTGGGGCTGCTCCAGGACCTGTTCGGGGTCCTCGTGGTGGCCGGCGTGCTCATGGCCTTCGCCATCCGGAAGGTCCAGCGCCCGGAGCGCTTCGTGGGCAGCCATATGCAGGAGGCGGACCTCATCCTGGTGTGGATCTTCGGAATCATCCTCACGCTTTTCGGGCTGAACGCGGTCCGGATCGCCCACGGCCTGGCCGAGGCGCCGCCGACGTGGACGCCGGTCTCGACCGCGCTCTCCGCGGTCTTCGAGCCCATGAGTCCCGGCGTGCTGGGTCTGTACGAGCGGTCCTTCCTTTGGTTCCACCTCTTGCTGATCCTGGGGTTCCTGGTCTACATCCCGTACTCGAAGCACCTGCACATCGTGACGAGCGCCATCAACGTGTTCTTCGCCGACACCAGGCCTCGTGGGCACCTGACGCCGCTCCGGATCGACCTAGAGAACCCCGAGTCCGATGACGTGCATCTGGGGGCCGCCGCCGTGGAGGACCTCACGTGGAAAGAGGTGCTCGACCTCTACGCGTGCACGGAGTGCGGGCGGTGCCAGAGCGCATGCCCCGCGTGGAATACGGGCAAGCCGCTCTCCCCAAAGCTCCTGGTGATGAACCTCCGGGACCACCTGTTCGAGCAGGGGCCGAAGATCCTGGATGCGGAGCGCGCCGAGTCGCCGGCAGAGCCCGTACCGCTCGTCCCCGCCGTCGTGGACGACGAGGTGCTGTGGGCCTGCACGACGTGCGGCGCCTGCATGCAGGAATGCCCCGTCGACATCGAGCACATCGACCACATCGTCGACATGCGCCGGTACCTCGTGATGGGCGAGTCGCGGTTCCCGCCGGAGGCCGCAGCGCTGCTTCGGAACCTCGAGAGCTCGAGCAACCCGTGGGGCCAGCCCCAGTCGGAGCGAGCCGCGTGGGCCGAGGGCCTGGGGGTGAGCGTGCTCGGGGAGGAGGAGAAAGCCCCGGAGATCCTGTACTGGGTGGGCTGCGCAGGGTCCTTCGACGACCGGGCCAAAGAGATCTCCCGGAGCGTGGCCAAGCTCCTCCAGCGGGCCCGCCTGTCCTTCGCCATCCTCGGGCCCCGGGAGCTCTGCACCGGCGACCCGGCTCGACGGATCGGCAATGAGTACCTGTTCCAGAACCTCGCCGAGCGGAACGTCACGACGCTCACCGACGCGGGCGTCACCACGGTCGTCGCGAACTGCCCCCACTGCTTCAACGCCTTGCGGAACGAGTACCCCGACTACGGGGGTCGGTTCGAGGTCATCCACCACACGCAGCTCCTGGCCCGGCTGATCGATGAGGGACGGCTCGAGCCGACCAGGGAGGTGAAGGGCCTCCTCACCTACCACGATCCCTGCTACCTAGGTCGCCACAACGACGTCTATGCCGAGCCGCGAAGCGTCCTGGACGCCGTGCCCGGCCTGTCCGCGGTGGAGATGCCCCGCCACGGGCACCGCGGCCTGTGCTGCGGGGCCGGGGGAGCCCGGATGTGGATGGAGGAGCGGATCGGAAAGCGCATCAACGAAGAGCGGATGGACGAAGCCGCATCGACGGGCGCGGACACCGTAGGCGTCGCCTGCCCGTACTGCCTGGTGATGCTGGACGACGGCGGCCGAACCCGCGGCGATGGCGTGCGGGTCGAGGACGTGGCCCAGGTCCTGGCCCGAGCGGTGGGCGAACCGGAGTCCTAGTGCGTTCGAAGTAGCCCCCCGGTCTCGCGGTACGCCCGCTCGAAGAAGGCATCCCCCACGCCGAGACCGACTCGCGAGCCCACTCGTCCCTGCCCGTTCAAGCGCACCCCCGAACCATCCGAAGGAAGAACTAGACCGAACGGGCATTGGGCGGTCGAACGGCCGACCCCGAAAGCCCTCCGGGCGACGACGAATGCGAGAGGCAGGAGGCACGGCTTTCGAGCCGTGCCGGCAGAAGGGAACCTGGTGGACGCAGCGGTCGACCACAGGACCGACGAGACCGCCGAATGCCGGCGCCTCGCCGAGTACCTGGATCTCGATGCCGTGGGCGTGA
Organism: Actinomycetota bacterium; assembly: GCA_050692695.1. Lineage (GTDB taxonomy): Bacteria > Actinomycetota > UBA4738 > UBA4738 > HRBIN12 > AC-69. The sequence goes on along the minus strand of JBOGVI010000089.1, from coordinate 8,740 downwards.
TGCGCACCGAGGCCGGCAGGCGCCGGGTTTCGTGGTGGGTGGCGCCGGGATCGGGCCCCCTCCCCCTCGACATCGCGGACGCGCTCGAAGGGCGGGCCGAAGGCTGGATCGCATGTCCCCGGGGAGACGACGTGGTGTTCGCCCGCCTCACGCCGAGATCGTCGGTCCGCTCGGTCTCGGCCCTGCGGGCGATGCTCTCGTCCCTCGCCGGTGCGGCGGGCCGGACCGAGGACCTCGCTCCCGAGGGAGCCGCGCCGGAGGACCGCCTGGTCCTGGAGCGCACCCGCTGGGCGTACGCCATCCACGACGGCCTCACCCAGGTCGTGACGGCTGCGGTCCTCGAGCTGGAGTGGATGGCCAGACGGGTCGACCTCGAGCCGTCCACAGCCGCAGAAGCGTTGGCCCGTTCGGCCGTGGATCTCAGGCGAGCCCTGGACGAGATTCGAGGCATGCTGACCTTCCTCTCGCGGGAGGAGCCCATCGGTGAGGAATCACTGCAAGAGCTGGTTCAGGAAGTGCTGGAACGGTGGCGGCTCCCGGCCTCGTGGTCGGTCGAGGGTGACACCGATGCCGTTCCCCGGCCGGTCCTGGAGGCGGCCTCCTCCGTGATCAGGGAGAGCGTCGCGAACGCCGCGAAGCACTCGGCATCGACGGACGTTGCGGTGAAGGTCCAAGCGACCCCTCGAAGCGTGGAGGTTCAGGTGGAGGATCGAGGCCGCGGCTTCGGGCCCTCAGAGACGGGCCCGCACGACGGGCACCTGGGTCTGGAGATGATGCGACGACGCGTCGAGGAGGTCCGCGGCACGCTCGACATCGAGTCGTCGCCTGGACGTGGGACGCGGGTGGTGGCGAGGCTGCCCGTTGAAGACGAAGGAGACGAGACGTGAGGATCATGATCGTCGACGATCACGCGCTGGTGCGCCGCGGCATGGCTCACGTCGTGCGTGAGTGCTTCAGCGATGCGGAGGTCGTGGAAGCGAGCGGGGCCGGCGAGGCCATGCAGGTGATGGAGACGGACCCCGTCGACATCGCCCTGGTCGACGTTCGGATGCCGAACACCAACGGCCTGGACCTCCTCCACGACCTGCGGACCACGTGGCCGAAGGTTCCGGTCATCGTGCTCACCACGTTCGACCATGCCCACTACGTCCGTCGAGCGCTGGCCGAGGGCGCGGCCGGATACTTGTTGAAGGACGCGACGCCCGAAGACCTGGAGCAGGCCATCAAGGTCGCGCTTTCCGGAGGCGGCAACGTCCTCTCGCCCCGGGTCATCCAGAACCTGTTCGACGCCATGGAGTCCACCGGGAACGAGGGGGGCGAGACTCACCGCCGTCCCGCGGCGAGCCTGACACAGCGCGAAACCGACATCCTGGCCCTCCTCGTAGAGGGCAGGAGCAACCGAGACATCTCACGGGTGCTCTTCCTGTCGGAGAAGACGGTGAAGGCGCACCTCGCGGCCATCTTCCGGAAGCTCGGGGTGAGCAACCGGACCCAGGCCGCCATGGCCGCAGTGGCGATGGGCATCGGTCCCACATTGAACGCGATGGACTACGCGGACACCGAGCCCAGCAACGCCGGCAAGCCGCTGTGACCGACAGGAGACGGTCCGCCTCTGCCGGGCGGGCTCGAGGCATGGGACGCCGTGTCCCGAGCAGTACTCCCGCCCGGGGGTTGGGCGGGCCGACGGCTCACGCCAGCGGGTCGTGACCACCGGAGGAAGCGGGTGATGGAGAAGAAGCAGGGTCTTCTCGGCGGCCGCCGTGGTCAACGGGGTGGGGACAGGAGCGAGAACCGCGACGGATCCTCCGATCGCCCGGATGAAACAGACGCATCCGACCGTGTCCAGGCCTATGAGGAGGACTGGTACCGGAGCCTGAAGGCGCTCGCCGAACGCCAGGCGCAGCTCGCCGAGGAGGACGAGGAAGAGGAGGCCTGGGAAGAGGCCACGGTACCCGAGGAGCCGAAGGCCGAGGCGGAGGCGAAGCCGGCTGCCGAAGAACCCACCGTCACCGCGGAGGAGGCCGCGGAGCAACCCGCCCAGGAGGCGATCGAGGGGACCGCCAAACAGCCGGAACGCGTCGCGGCCGTGGTGGAGGCGGGGGAGACGGCCCAGATCCCCGACGTTGGGGAGCTCGAGACACCGAAGGCCGAGGCTGCTCCCCCAGAAGTCGAGGCATCTGTCGTCGATGAAGCGCCGGCGGCGGAGGCGCCCGAAGTCGCCGCGCTCAGCGAGCAGGAGGCGCCGGCGGCGGAGGCCCCCGAGGTGGTCGAGGCTAGCGAGCAGGAGGCGCCGGCGGCGGAGGCCCCCGAGGTGGTCGAGGCTAGGGAACAGGAGGCGCCGGCGGCTGAGGCGCCCGAAGTCGCCGAGGTCAGGGAGCAGGAGGCGCCGGCGGCGGAAGCCCTCGAGGTGGTCGAGGCCAAGGAACAGGAGGCGCTGGAGGCCGAGGCTGCTCCCGCAGAGGTGACGGCACCTCGTGCGAACGAGAAGACGCCACCTTCGGAGGAGCTGGCGGACGAGCTGGCGCTCCCCGTCGAAGACGAGACGCCGACGGCCGAGGCCCCCGAAGTCCCCGACGGCTTGGACCGGGAGGCTCTGACGGCGGACGCCCCCGAGATCCCCGACGCGCGCGTTCGGGCGCCGACGCCGGACGCGCCAGAGCCTGCCGACACTGCGGTCGCGCAGGAGCCTGCCGCTGAGGTCGGCGAGGCGGCGCCTATCATTCCCGAGGTCGAGGGGCACGCAACCGCGGAGGCGGAGGCTCCCTCGGAGCGAGCCGATTTCCGATCGCCCGACGATGACGCCGCGAACGCGGCTGGAGTCCGGGCGGCGGACGTCTCAGGGGTCGAGGTCCCCAGGCTCGATGCCCCGCAGCCGGAGGGCTCGGCGCCCGAGGCCCCGGCGGCGGAAGTCTCGGCCGAGGTTGAGGCCCCCCTTGCCGCCTCGGGCCCCAAGCGGCTCCCCGAACCCCCTCCGCCGGTCCCGGGCCCGTCGCTCACCGCGCACGATCCTCGCGATCGCCGCGTGGCCCTGGAGGAGATCGCCACCCGCGCACCCTCCGAAAGCGAGTTCGAGCAGATCGCTGCACTGATCCTCGATCCGGACCAGGATCTCCGCCGGCTCGCGCTGGAAGCCCTGATGAGCCGGGCCGATCGGGTCGACGACGCCATCGTCAAGCATGCCCTTCAGGACCCGGCCGACGAGGTCCGGGCGGTCGCGGTCCGTCTCGCCGCGGGGCGTGGCTCCCGCGACCTGGCCCTCCTCGCTCCGTTGGTGGGCGCACGGAGGTGGCCGCTCACCCAGGCCACGGTCATGTGGGTGATGCCCGGGCTCATCGCCTCCAGGCCGATCCTCGGCGAGGCGGAGCTCGACCCCCTGCTCGCTTCCGTGGGCGAGATGGATCCCCCGCCCGGCGAGGTTGAGCGCGAACCATTCACCGAGCTCGCGCGGGCCGTCGGCGTCTCACGCCTCGTTGGCGCCCTGTCCCATCCGGATGCCCGTCGACTTGGAGCGGCTCGTCTTCTGGCCGGGAGCGACGCCCCCGAGGTCCGGCGGGCTTTGTCGGCGCTCGTCTCGGATCCCACCGACGAGATCAAGGCATTGGCAACGGCGGCCGCCGACGCCCTGGCTCGCGCCGAGGGCGAGGCGGGCGACATGCGCGCGCCGTCCCCCGTCGCCCCGCCGGATCCGGCTGAGGCACAGCGGATCACGTCGCTCGCACGCTCCCTCCGCGACCCCGATCAGGCGGTCGCGCACGTCGCGCTGTCCGGCATGAGCGCCGCGGACCGGGGCACGCTCATCGCATGGGCGCGGGAGGCCCTGCGGGCTGGCGACGCGGAGACCGCTTCCGCAGCCGCCGACACCGTGGCCGTGCTGCGCCTGTTCGAGGTCGCCCCGGACGTCCTCAACCGCGCCATGGAGTTGAGCCCCGAGGCTCGCGAGACCATGGTCGATGCACTGGGCGCCTTCAGGCTGGCCGACCTCGTGGCGCTCCTCGGACACGTGGACCAGGCGCGCAAGCCGGAGGCCATTCGGTTGCTGTGGCGGGCCGGCGGGGACGGGATGCTCCCGTACCTCCGAGCTCACTTAGACGACCCCTCGACCGCGGTCCGGATGGCCGTCCTCGAGGTGCTCGGGGAGGGCTCCGACCCCAGCTCGACCGACGTTGCAAGGTTCGTGCTGGAGACCGATCAATCCCCGGAGCTGCGGGCGGCGGCGGTTCAGCTCATCGGCCGAGTCGAGGGAGAGGCGTCGTCGGCGGTCACCAGGGCTCTTGGCGACCCCGATCCCCTCGTGCGGGTCACGGCCCTGGAAGAGCTCACGGGCGGACTGGGCCCCGACGCCGACGCCTTCCTCCTCCAAGCCCTCTCGGATGTCGATGAACAGGTCCGTCGAGCCGCGATGACCCAGCTGGCCTCGAGGCCCGACACCGACATCGAGTTCGTGTGGTCGGCCATGCGCCATTGCCGGCCGGAGGAGCAGGTCGAGCTCGGCTCGGTCCTCTCGCAAACCAACCCGGCGACTCTCCAGGACCTTGCCCTCCAGCACGCGCGCTCCCCCGATCACGAGGAGCGCGTGCTGGCCGTACAGCTCGCGGGATGGGGCAACACGCCATCCTGCGTCGAGACCGCCATCCAGGCGCTCCAGGATCCCGTCGCGGTCGTTCGCTCCGCCGCCGCCGCGTCCCTGGCGCGGCTGCGAGACCCGACGGCAGTCCCCGACCTGGGCAGGGCCCTTGCCGACCCCGATCTGGACGTCCGGATCAGCGCGGTCAAGGCCTTGGGGGTCATCGACAACGAGGCCGTCCTGGGGTTCCTCGTCTCCGCCCTCCAGGATCCGGAGCCCAGGGTGCAGCGAGTGGCCAGCGAGGTGCTCACGCAGTGGAGCTCCCCCGCGGTGGCCAAGCGCCTGGCCGGAGTCCTGGCCGCTCCCGGTCTGCGCGCCGCCGCCACCGAGGTCCTGGAGAAGATCGGACCTTCCTCGGTCGAGCTCCTAATCGACGTGCTGCTGCACGGGGCTCCGGAGGTCGGCCCGGTCGTCGGCGACCTGCTCCGGAACATCGTGGGGCTGGGCGAGCTCGTCGGCCGGCTCGGCTCGATGGAGGCCGACGCCCGCCTGCGAGCCGTCGAGGCCATCGGGGCGATCGGCGGGCCTGAGGCCGTCCACGCACTGATCGAGGTCCTCTCCGACCCGGACGAACGGATCCGGATCCGCTCGACGCAGCTCCTCGAGAAGCTCGGCGACCCCCAGGCGGCCGAGGCCATCGCTCGGACCGTCCTCCAGGACTCGGTACCCGAGGTCGCGGCGGCGGCCGAGGTGGCGGTGGCCCGATTGGGCCTCCCCGGCGACCCCCAGACGGACTGACCCGGTCACGCTGACCCGGTTCGTTACGGCCGGGGCTCGCGGAACTCCTCGAAGAACCGGCTGGCGGTTGGACCCCGTTGCCCCTGATATTTGCTCCTGGTCTGCTGTGAGCCGTACGGCCGCTCGGCCGGCGTGGTGAGGCGGAAGAACGAGATCTGTCCGATCTTCATCCCCGGGTAGATCGTGATCGGAAGGTTCGCCACGTTCGACAGCTCGAGCGTCAGGTATCCGTCCCATCCGGGATCCACGTACCCCGCCGTGGAATGGATGAGCAGGCCGAGCCGGCCGAGGGACGACTTCCCCTCGAGCCGGGCGACCATGTCGTCCGGGAGCGACACCCGTTCGCTCGTCGAGCCGAGCACGAACTCTCCGGGGTGCAGGATGAACGGCTCGCGGCCGCCCACCTCGACGACCTCGGTGAGATCCGGCATCTCCTTCTTCACGTCGATGTAGGGGTAGCGCGAGCTGGCGAACACCCGGAACTGGTTGTCGACGTGGACGTCGATCGACGAGGGCTGGATGCAGGCCTTGTCGAACGGGTCGATCACGATGCGACCGGCCTCGATCTCCTTGCGGATGTCGACGTCCGACAGGATCATCGCGGCGATGCTACCGGGTCACCCACGGGCGGCTTCATCTGGCGACCCGCTCCGAAACCTCGATCCATCGTTCCAGCGATCGAGCCGCTTCACCCGAGTCAATGGACTCGGCCGCAAGGAGCAGACCCTCCTCCAGGCTCGCCGCTCGGCCCGCCACCTCGAGGGCCGCGCCCGCGTTCAGGACCACGACGTCGCGCTGTGGCCCGGGCGCCCCCTCGAGCACTTTCCGGGCGATCTCGGCGTTGGTTTCGGCGTCGCCGCCCCGAAGGTCGTCCCCGGCGGCTCTGGGCAGCCCGAGGCCCGCGGGGTCGAGGACGTGTTCCTTCACGCCCCCATCCAGCGTTTCGTACACCATCGACGGACCGGTGGTGGTGAGCTCGTCGAGGCCGTCCTGTCCCCGGAACGCCTTGGCACGGACCCCGCGGCGGGCGAGCACCTCGGCGACGAGCGGAAGCATCCGGGCGTCCGACACTCCAACCACCTGCGCCATCGGGCGCGCCGGGTTCGTAAGGGGCCCCAGGAAGTTGAAGACCGTGGGGACCCGGAGCTCTCTTCGGACCGGCGCGGCGTGGGCCGCTCCGGGATGGAACACGGGAGCGAACATGAACGCGATGCCGGCCTGGGCCAGACAGCGCTCGACCCCGTCCGGGCCGAGGTCGATCCTCACCCCCAGCACCTCGAGGAGGTCGGCCGAGCCGCAATGGGACGAGGCGGCCCGGTTCCCGTGCTTGGCCACGGTGATCCCCGCACCGGCGACGACGATCGCTGCCAGGGTGGAGATGTTGAACGTCCCCGACCGGTCGCCACCCGTGCCGCACGTGTCCACCACCGGACCGGGCGGGGTGACCGGCTGTGCCACCTCCAGCGCCGTCCGGGCCAAGCCGTCGAGCTCGTCGACCGTCTCCCCCTTGGCCCGAAGGGCCATCAGGAACCCGCCGACCTGGGCCGGGGTGGCGTTCCCCTCCATGATGGCCAGCATCGCCCGGGCGGAGTCCTCGGCGGAAAGCGACTCTCCGGTGGTCAGCCGGAAGAGCACCGACGGCCAGAAGTCGAGGTCGTGCATGGAGCAGGAACGCTAGCAGGTCGTGAGATGAGCCCAGCGCAGCGTGCGCGGCCGACGCCCAACGCAGCGTGCGCGGCCGACGCCCAGCGCAGCACGCCGTGGGCGCCCGGGCTCGCTACACTTACCGGTCGCGGCGTCGGGCCCGTGGGGCCGCACCACGCGGGCGTGGTTCAATGGCAGAACGCGAGCTTCCCAAGCTCGAAACGGGGGTTCGATTCCCCTCGCCCGCTCCATTGTCATGTCTCGAGACATCGTGCACACGTCTCTCGAGACATCCTTCCACCTTCAGCTCCCCTGGCGCTGGTAGTCCCGGCTCGGGTCGAGCGTGAGCTCCCGGAGGAGCTCACCGTCTTGTGTGAGGACCCGAACGTCCAGATCCGCGACCAGTACCAGGACCCGGAGGCCGGCGTGTCGGCGTCCCAGGCCGATGTGGTGCAGCCGGCTGTTGTAGCGCAGGGTGAGCTTGCCGCAGGAGTCGACGCGGTCCTTGCGCACCCGGTAGTGCGGCGGCACGACAAAGCCGGGACGTGAAGGCGCGGCCTTGGGACGGGCCGCGAACGCCGTCGCGGGGGTGCGCCGATCCAGGGCTCGATGCGGCCGGACGTCGTTGTAGTAGCGGCGGAACCAGTCGAGCTGGGCCTGGAGATCGGCGATCCGCCTCGCCCGCGGCTGTCTGGCCAGCCACTTCTTGAGGGTCTGGTGGAACCGCTCCACCTTCCCGCAGGTCTGGGGGTGGTAGGGCGTGGAGTGACGAAGGGCGATCCCCAGAGCGTCGAGCTCGACCTCGATGGCGCACCGGCCTCCGCCCCGGGGTGTCGCCGTGAACACCGCGGCGTTGTCGGTGAGGATCGAGGCCGGGAACCCGTGCGCCGCAAAGCCCCCGTGGAAGCTCGTCACGACGTCGGCGGCCTTCGTGGTTACCCTCGCGTCGGAGGCCACCAGGAGCCTCGAGTGGTCGTCGACGATGTTCAGGATCTCCACCTCGGTCCCGTCGGCCATCGACCAGTGGGTGAGGTCGGCCTGCCACCGCTCGTTCGGCTGCTCCGCCTGGAACCGGACGAACGAGCTCCTCGGACGCTTCTGTGGCTGGGGGGTGACGAAGCCCCGCCGGGTGAGCACCCGCCAGATCGTGGAGACGGCTGGGGACGATCCCCGACGCTCGGTGAGGTGGAAGGCGATGGTGTGGGCGCCGGGGTCCAGGCCCTGTTCGGTCAGCTTCTTGCGCAGCTCGACGATCTCGTCCTCGAGCTCGGAGGGGATCTGCTGGGGGCTCCGCACCGGCCGTCGGGACCGGGGTTCGAGCCCGGCCTCACCCTCCGCGTCGAACCGGTTGACGAGCTCGTGAACCCACCGCCGGGACACCCCGTAGTCCCTGGCCACCTGGGCCTTGCTCTGCCCCAGCTCCCTGACCGCCGTCACCACCAGCCGCCCCAACGACATCGCCCACCCTCCTCCATCGAGGTGTGAACGATGTCCCGAGACAGGTGTGAACTATGTCGTGAAACCAGACACCTCCGGGCGCGCAGGAGTCCTCTCCGAGTCACCCTAGAGAGACGCCCGGTTGGGGCTCACCACGGCATGTCGCCGGGCGGGGTGGGGACGGTGCCGGTCATGGTGGTCCCGCGACCGAGCGAAGACCGGACGTCGAGCGCGCCGCCGAGGGCCTCCAGCCGGTCGCGCATGTTGGTGAGTCCGGACCCTGACGTGGTGGCCGGA
>JBOGVI010000088.1:0-6371 GCA_050692695.1 Actinomycetota bacterium | reverse complement strand
TCTTTTGATGTTGCTCCGTTCTTTCCGTGCACGGAAGAGGTCACGGACGCCCACTCTTGTCGAGGCGATTGCGCTGGTCAGAGCCCCTGTCGGTGTTGACCGAGATGCCGTGAAGATTACGGTTCTCACCCGAGAAGTTGCCGAAAAGTTGCCGCGCCCAGCCAATGATGGTGGGTTTGCTTGCGCGACGGCTCACCGCCCACCGGGAAGCCCCGTTCAACAGCGGCACAATTCCACCTCACGTATCTGAGGGAGGTCGATGAGGCGCCGGCCAAGCACATCCCTCTCCTGCTCGCTCAAGCCGTCACCGAACCACACGGTGATCTCCACGTCAGGGGGAAATGAACCGCTTACCCCGTCCACGTCTGGCAGATGCATTACGCGATCTTGGAGGCGCTGGTACTCCTCGATTGAAAGCGGCGAGACGAGCCGGGCACGGTAGGCGGTGTAGGGTGTAGTGACGTTCGCGTACATGGCTAGTCCACCGAGCAGGAGGGCGAGGCCGCCAATCACGCCGGTTGCCACACCGATGACTCTTCGCAGACGCAGTCTCCTCTCACCAGGGGACCCGGCAGCGGCAAGCAGAAGCACGGCAGGTAGCCAGTACGCCCAGAGCCCAAATAGGGCTCCAAGAAACCCAGCGCCGTAGAGGACGAGTGCTCCGCCGATGGACGACACCCAAAACCACCGCCCAAGGCGCAACAGCAATAGTGGAAGCGCGGCGGCCGCCACCGGTATGGCCGCAAAGACATAGTCCCCCACGACAAGGGGCGCGCCCATCAGGAAGAGGATTGAGATCGCAAGCGTCAAGCCAAAGGCGACCGACGCGAGGACACTGCGGCCGGAAACCTCACGCCCAGGACGTGGCATGGCTACGGTGATGTTCCCACCTGAGGCGCCGACTCTCCCAATCTGGGGTGCTCCACGGAGACGACGACGAGTTCCCAGTTGCCGCACCAAGAGGGAAGAACCGATGGCAGGACGCCTTGTGGTCTGGGCGGCCGCGTCGTGTGCTGCCCAGGACACGCCCCTGACCACCTCGACGGAATCCTCGGGAGCCACCCCTTCCTCATCCGCCTTCCAGGCGTCTCCGGCAATGCCCTACCGCAGGGCCTGGATCGGATAGGTGTGGAGTCGGCGGGCTCAGCGATCCGGGCGTGGGGTCCAATTATTCAGTTCACCTCCCTGAGCTGCAGGTTCGTGCTTCCCACTTTGTGCCGACGGGCCGGCGGCAGACCGGCTTCTGAGAGGGGCTTGGCGATTCCGGGGCCGTTAGGGTTGCCTGAACCGCCCTGTCGGGTTGAGCCAGCAACCTCATTCCTGATTCACACCGGAGCATGCCGGCTGCCGCCGTTGCCAATCCGAGTGCGGACGGGGCCAAGCGCGCGCCCGCAATTGGCGGAAGATCCCGTCCACCCATCGCTTCTCACGCTGGAGCCTCGATTTGCTTCCATCGGCTGGGGACGCTTACGGTGTCGGTGCCTGGCGGAAAGGAGGAATCCATGAGGCGATCTGTCGTTAGGCTGCCTGTCCCCTCGATCCTGGTGCTGGGATTGATGCTTCTGTCCGTAACGCCTGCCGCCGCGATCGAGCCGCAGATCCTCCGGATCCGAGACATCCACATCGTGCAGGTGGACGACACTTCGTGCGACTTCCCGTTCCTGGAGGAGGCCGACGGCTTCGTCGACCGCATCACGTTCTTCGACCAAAGTGGGTCGCCGACTCGGGTCATCGTGCACGCGTTCTTCCAGGGAACCCTCACCAACGAGGCAACAGGGGAGTCAGTGCGTGGCGTGCAGGAGCTAAACGTGGCCTTCGATCTCGAGGAGGGAACGACTACCTGGACAGGGATACGCTTCCTGGTCGCGTTCCCGGAACTCGGGGCGGTCTTCCTGGACGTGGGACGGGTCTTGTTCGACCGAGCGACCGGAGAGGTCCTGTTCGAGGCCGGTCCCCACCAGCTCGTCCACGAGGACTTCGACGAGTTCTGCGACGCGTTGCGGAGCTGAGCGTCACCCGCGAGCCTCCGACCGGACTTCGGCTGATCTCGGGGTTCTTCGGACAACGCGCGCCCGATCCTGCCCCCACCGCTGATGCGGTCTGGGAGTGGAGGGAGGCGCCGTTCGCTGGGGTCCTTCGACTGCATCTGATTAGCCGGCACACCTGGAGTGAGCTTGTAGCTCGATCCCCCTGGTCGAAGGAAGAGCATCGGGCTGGTTTTGCACTCCGTTCAAGTTCAAAACCACCGTCGGTACGGAAGGGGAGGCGACCGAGGAGGGCCCGCCGGTGGCGGTCCTCGGTCCCTATCCAAATCCCATCGGCGCCTCATCGTCTGGTGCCCACGCGACCAGCTTGCCGTCGGATTGGACCGCTGCGTTGGCACTGAAGTCCAGGCCGGCGGATCGCCCACGACCCCAATGCTCGCCGCCCTCGCAGCTCCACTCGGTCAACCTCGCATCGGCCGCTCGGAACGTCCTCACGCACGACAACCAAGGTCGGCCGGGTTCCCTGACGAAGATGATGCTGCATCCCGGGTACGTAACCTTCGCCACCCACCCGCGGGCAGCCGCGAGCCGGAACTCACCTGCAATCACTTGGGTTCGCTGCTCCAAGCCTGCGCGCTCGTTCCAGTCTTCCACGCACTCGCTGGCAGATGGCGCCTTACCGCACGCGTTGAGGACCATTGCGCCGATGGCTACGGCAACCAAGACGCGGGCAGGCAAGCGGTCGACTTTCATGATTCATGAGACTCTCGGCGAGCGCCTCTGGTTCTCGATCGGGCCGGAGAACGCGGCGCCGACGACCCCCGCAAGCGACCTCGGACATTGACCCGCGGGTACGGATACCGGACCGGGTTCTTGACGTGGGCAGTTGGCCGGTCGAACCGGGGCTGAGACAATCCGGCGCCGCATGCTCCTCTCTTTCTTGTATGTAGCGGTCCGTCGGCTCCTGCAACTCCTCCTGCTCGCCAGGAGGAGCGATGCCGACAAGGACCTGGAGATCGTGGTCCTCCGCCACGACCTCGCCGTGCTCCGCCGCACGTGAAGCGTCCCCAGTTTCGGGCCTCGGATCGAGCCTTCCTGGCCGCGGCGAGCGGGGGTGCTCTCCCGAGAGCGCCGGGGAGCCTTCGTGGTCCGCCCGGAAACCTTGCTCCGGTGGCACCGGTCCCTGGTCGCCCGAAAGTGGACCAGGCCGCACCGGCGCCCCGGCCGCCCGGCGCCTGACCCCGAGGTTCGCGAGCTGATCCTCCGCGACCGCGTGGTACTCACGGATGAGCCCGCCGATGAGATCCCGGCGCCCGATCTCGGGGACTTCATTGACCGGGGCGATCGGAGACCGGTTCTCTGGGACTGCGAGCATCAATCCCCGGTGGGGCCGCTCCCGCGTTGTAATGAGAAGCGTAGGTGCGAAGGACCCGATCAAGATGCCTTCGACCGCGGATCAGCGTCCAGTTGAGGATCTCCGAGGGGACCGTCTTCATCACGCGCTCCGCGAAGGAGTTCGCCTTCGGGGATCGGATCGGCGTCAGGATCACCCTGGCTCCCTCGGAGCGGAACACCTCGTCGAAGGAGCAGGTGAACTTGGAGTCGCGGTCGCGGATCAGGAAGCGCACCGGCTCGTCCCGCTCGTCGAGATCGAAGGCGACGAGGTTGCGCGCCTGCTGGGTCACGAATGCGGCATCGGGGTTGCGGGTCGAGGGCGTCACGTAAAGCTTCCTGGTGGCGATCTCGATGAAGAAGAGCACGTAGAACGTGCGCAGGAATATCGTCTCGATGGTGAAGAAGTCACACGCGAGGATCCCCTCGGCCTGGGAGCGCAGGAACTCGGACCAGGTCGGACCCACCCTTCTGGGTGCGGGTCCGAGTCCCTCCCGAAGGAGCAGTCGCTTGATCGTGCTCGCTCCCACCTGGATACCGAGCTTGCGGCACTCCCTTTGGATCCTCATGTAGCCCCATCTCTGGTTGTCCTTCGCCATGCGGATCACGAGCTCGCGTACCTCACGATCGATGGGCGGTCTCCCCGTTCGCTTGGCCTAGTAGGTCCACTTGCGACGTACGAGCTCGCGATGCCAGCGGAGCAGGGTGGTCGGCGTGACGACGAAGCTTGACCAGCGCTCCTTGGGGAGTACGCGTGAGGCTGCGGCGAGGAACAGCTTGTCCGGGCGCGAGAGCTTCGGGCGGCAGGTCTTGCGCTTCAGGACCTTCACCTGGTGGCGGAGGACGAGGATCTCTGCCTCGCGGTCTCGCTCGTCACCCGCCGGAGCCAGTCGGAGGACACCACGGAGCACCATGTAGAGGAGAGAGAACAGCATCCGCGCATCCTACGGAACCGCACGTTGGGAGACGAATCGCGGTATTGGTACCCCTCAGGTTCTTCGCCCAGGCGATCAGCCGCACTCGGGTCTCACCCACCGAGGTCACCACGGACCGGTTCCGGGTCTACCCTCGCGTCCTCGACGAGCTGCTCCCGGTGGCCTTCCATGACACGGAGGTCCACGCCAACAATCCGCTCGAGACCGACCACGGGCGTCTCAAGGCCCGCCTTCGACCGATGCGAGGGGCTGAAGCTTGACCGAACCGCGAGGGTGATTCTCGCAGGGCACGCCTTCGTCCAGAACCTCCGCCGGGGCTTCTACGACCTCGGGACCGATGTCCGACCGACCGCTCGTCTCGCCGACGCGTTCGCCGAACTGGCCCTCCTGATCTGATACCTGCCGGGAGGCACAGGTCCGCCGCGTCCGTGCTCCAGCCAACGCAACAGTGCCGAGTCCGGGCTTCGAGATCGCGTGCAGGCGGGCCTATCGTGTCGGCGTGGCGATGGGATGGCCTCGTGACGGCCGCGACCTCGAGGCGCTCCAGGAGGAGCTCGCCCGATCGGCGGTCACCGTCCCAGGCTGGTGGCCGCCGACGGATCGGCCGATCGCTATCGGCGCCCTGTTCGTCGCCTCGGCGATCTCGGGGACAGACCGCTGCTGGGTGGGCGCCTGCGTGGTGCGGGCCGGGCGGGAACTGAGCTCGGCCGTCGTGTCCGGCGAGCCGGGTTCGCCGTACGTTCCCGGATACCTGGCGCTTCGGCAGGGACCGCTGCTGGAGCGGGGGGTGCGCGAGCTCGACGCGGCGTTCGACGTCCTGGTTGTGAACGCGACGGGCCGGGATCATCCTCGTGGCGCGGGGCTGGCGCTTCACCTTGGCGCCGCGCTGGACGTGCCGACCGTCGGTGTGACGGACCGCCCGCTCGTCGCGGAGCCAGCGGGGGAGCCCGGTGACGATCGGGGATCCTGGGTGCAGCTCGTGTTGGATGGGGAGGTCGTGGGCCTCGTTGTGCGAACCAGAGCGAGAGCGAAGCCGGTCGTGGTGCACGCGGGCTGGCGAACGGATCCAGAGGCAGCCCGCTCCGTTGTGCTTGCGGCGGGCGGCAAGGCCCGTACCCCCGAACCGATCCGCCGAGCCCGCCACCTCGCTCGCCTGGCGCGCGCGGCCGCGGAAGGCCGTCTGCAGCAGGGTTAGCCGGGCCAGCGAGCGGTCCGCGTCGCGCGCGTTCGACCAACGGCGCCAGGCAGCGGGCAGCGATCTGGGCATGCGGCCCTTGGGGACGCCGAAGGCTACCGCCTGGCGTTTCACCTCCTGGTGGTACCGGTCCCGCGCGACCGGGCCGATCGACCCGACGAACCGTTGTAGGTGACGAGTGCGCTGTCGACGAGCGTGGCGTGGACCCACAGCAGTAGCTCGGGGTCGAGTGCCCGGTATGGGGGGTCGTCGCGCTTCCCGGTGACCGCTGGTGGGTATCGGTGACCCCGCCACCGCTGCCCTGCCCTGGTGCTCGTCGCCGAACGACACGGTGAGCGTGACGTGGAGGGTGTTCGCCAAGCGAACGAAGGGTCCCGCCTGAAGTCGCTGTGGTGGGCCACCCCCGCCGCGACCATCGGTCCGCGAGCCGCAGCAGCAGCGCCCGGCCGCCGCCGAGGAGCAAGCCAGTCTCGGCGTCACCCGTCTGGCCACCATGATGCCCGGTGGGAACGACCCCGGGTCGCCCTGCCGTCCGGGCCCGGCCCGGGCGGCTACATCCGAAAAAGGTTGAGCCCGCTCGTGCGTCTCAAGGATGCCGCAACCGGGCGCGACGCTCAGCAGGTGAGGTGCAGCGCCGCGGCCGTCCGCGCCGGGTCGAGCTCGCCGAACCTGATCACGGCGCGGTCGGTTGGTAGGCATTCGACCTCGACGCCGCGCTGGCTCAGACGTTCCAGCGTGGCCGGGTCGGGGCGCATCTCCGACGACGCTCCCATGCCGACGATCAGATGCTCGGGGAGCTCCTCGAGAACGTCCTCGAGATCCTCGAGCACCAGCGCGTGCCCGTCGCGACGCCACCAATTCCGA
>JBOGVI010000087.1:0-2453 GCA_050692695.1 Actinomycetota bacterium | reverse complement strand
TCTTCTCCACGTTCACCACGATCGTCATGCGCGACAGGCCCGGCTCCTCGGTCGGTCCCACGGCCAGCGAGTCGATGTTGAACCCTCGGGCGGCGAACAGCCCGGCCACCCGGGTCAGCACGCCCGGTTTGTCCTCGACCAGCACGGAGAGGGTGTGAAGGCTCATGCGATGGGAGCCTCCGCGGGATCCTCCGTCGGCCGGATGCCGCCGGGGCCGAGGACGATGTCGTCGTTGGACGTGCCCGCGGCGACCATGGGGAAGCACATCTCCTTGGGGTCGCAGCGAAAGTCGATGACGACGCTTCGGTCTTCGACCGACAGCGCCTTCTCGATCACGGCGTCGACCTCGTCGGGGTGCTCGGCCCGAAGGCCCACCGCCCCGTACGCCTCCGCCAGTTTCACGTAGTCGGGCGTGTCGTGGGACAGGTACACCTGGGAGTAGCGCTCGTTGTAGAAGAGCTCCTGCCACTGGCGGACCATGCCCAGGTACGCGTTGTTGATGATGGCCGTGACGAACGGGATCTTCTCGGTCGTCGAGGTGGCGAGCTCCTGGGCGGTCATCTGGAAGCAGCCGTCGCCGTCGATGGCGACGACCCGGCGGTCGGGCCGGCCCGTCTTCGCCCCCAGGGCTGCCGGCACCGCGAAGCCCATCGTGCCCAGGCCGCCCGAGTTCACCCACGTCCGGGGCTCGGTGAACCGCCAGAATTGGGAAGCCCACATCTGGTGCTGGCCCACGCCGGCCACCACGATGGCGTCCCCCTTAGTCAGCTCGTAGAGACGCTGGATTGCGAACTGCGGCTTGAGCGGCCCGTCCTCCGGCTGCTCGTACTGGTACGGGTACTTCTCCTGCCAGGATTTCAGAGTCGCCAGCCACTCGGACCGGTCCGGGGGCCCGCCGAGCTCCTCCTGGCGCCGCCGGAGCTCGGCGGCCATCTTTGAGATCACGTCCTTGGCGTCGCCCACGATCGGCACGTCTGCCACGCGGTTCTTCCCGATCTCGGCCGGGTCGATGTCCGCGTGGACGATCTTCGCGGTCGGGGCGAACGTCGCGAGCTGGCCGGTCACCCGGTCATCGAACCGCGCGGCCAACGCGACCAGCAGGTCCGCCCGCTGCATGGCCGTCACCGCGGTATAGCCACCGTGCATGCCGGGCATCCCCAGGGCGAGCTCGTGGGTGTCGGGGAAGGCGCCCCTGGCCATCAGGGTGGTGACCACCGGCAGCCTGCCCTCGGTGGCCAGCTCGAACAGCTCCTTCCACGCATCGGCCTTGATCACGCCGCCTCCCACGTACAGGACCGGTCGCTTCGATTCCAGGATGAGCTTCACGGCCTCCCGGACCTGCTTCAGGTTGCCCTTGGTGGTTGGCCGGTAGCCGGGGAGATCGACCGTCTCCGGCCACCTCCACGTGGCCTCCTGGATCAAGACGTCCTTCGGGATGTCCACCAGCACCGGGCCTGGACGGCCGGTGCTCGCGATGTGGAACGCTTGGCGGATCGTCTCCGCCACCTGGCTCGCGTTCGTCACAAGGAAGTTGTGCTTGGTGACGGGCATCGTGATGCCCGTGATGTCGGCCTCCTGAAAGGCGTCGTTGCCGACCACCGGGGTGGGGACCTGTCCGGTGATGGCCACCACCGGGACCGAGTCCATCTTGGCGTCGGCGAGGGCCGTCACCAGGTTGCAGCCGCCGGGGCCCGATGTGGCCATGCACACGCCGACCCGGCCGGTGGCCCACGCGTAGCCCTCGGCCGCGTGGCCGGCGCCCTGCTCGTGGCGGTTCAGGATGTGGCGGATGGAGGAGTCGATCAGGGGGTCGTAGGCCGGGAGGATGGCGCCACCCGGGATGCCGAAGACCACGTCTACGCCCTCGCCCTCGAGCGCCTTGAACAGGGCCTGGGCCCCGGTGACCTTCATCTCGCCGGGACCTCCTCGGGTCGGTCCTCCACCGGGCCGGTCTCCACACGCCGGACCGTGCACCCCATCCGGTGGGCCAGGTTCCGGCAAGACCGCTCGAACTCCCAGGGCGTCCAGTCGCGACGGCGGGTGGTGAGCTCGTCCTCTGCCCCGCCGAAGTCGATGCCGGCCGAGAGGTAGACCACCTCCGAGCCGAAGAACCGGTCGAAGTGGGGCCGGACCGCGGGGTCGGCCACGTCGATCGTGACCTGGCCGGGACCCTCCCACAGCACGCTGGCCACGGTGCGGCCGTCTCGTTCGAACTCGTACCTCACGGGATGCTCCTCTCGTTCATCGCTGATGTTTTCGGTTCACCTGGCGGTTTCCTGATTCCGGGGTACAAAAAACCCCTCGGGGCCCCGAGGGGTGTCCGGCGCGGCGCAGGCCTCGAGGGGCCCGCCCGCGCCTAGCGAATAAGTACGAGGGCGTTCGGTTCCCGGGTCCTTCCTCCGGTCGACATGGTGCCCCAAGTGTACGGACGCATCGTCCCCTGTCAACCCGCC
>JBOGVI010000086.1:0-6477 GCA_050692695.1 Actinomycetota bacterium | reverse complement strand
CCGGGCGTGCTGACCCGGGTGGCCGGGCTGTTCGCCGCCCGAGGGTTCAACATCGACTCGCTGGCCGTGGGACCGACCGAGGAGCCGGGCCTGTCGCGCATGACGATCGTGGTGAACGTGGAGAAGAAGTCCCTCGAGCAGGTCACGAAGCAGCTGAACCGGCTGATCAACGTGATCAAGGTCCTGGAGCTCGAGCCCGCGGAGGCCGTGGAGCGGGAGCTCGCGCTGATCAAGGTCCGGGCCGAGGGCGACGCCCGGGCCCGGGTTTTGGAGATCTGCGAGGTATTTCGGGTCCGGGTGCTCGACGTCACCCACCGGACCATAACGATCGAGGGCACCGGCACGCCGGAGAAGCTGGAGGCCCTGACCGAGCTGCTGCGGGACTTCGGCATCGTCGAGCTCGCCCGCACGGGACGGGTGGCCCTGGCTCGGGGCGACCGGGGCATCCGGGAGCGGGCGGGGCGACGGCTTGCCGCGGGCGGCGAGGGGACTTTGGAGTGGACCGGCGGCGGGGTGTGATGGAGCCCGCCTGACCGGGACGGCTCGGCGGAAGGAGAGAGGCCATGGCGACCATCTACTACGACAAGGACGCGGACCGCTCCGCCCTGGAGGGGCAGCGGATCGCGGTCCTGGGGTTCGGGAGCCAGGGCCACGCGCATGCCCTGAACCTCCGGGACTCGGGGCACGATGTCCGCGTAGGCCTGCGCGAGGGTTCGAGGTCGCGACCGGCCGCCGAGGCGGCCGGCCTTCGCGTCGTGGCCCCTTCCGAGGCCGCGCGCGAGGCCGACGTGGTGATGACCCTGCTGCCCGACACCGCCCAGCCGGCGTCCTACGAGGCCGACGTCGCCCCGAACCTGGAGGCCGGCAACATGCTGATGTTCGCCCATGGGTTCAACATCCACTTCGGGCGGATTCAGCCGCCCCCCGACGTCGACGTCACGATGATCGCGCCGAAGGGCCCCGGGCATCTCCTGCGGCGGACGTACGAGCAGGGGATCGGCACCCCGGCCCTGGTGGCGGTGCACCAGGACGCCACCGCCAAGGCCCGTCAGCGCGCGCTGGCCTACGCGGCCGGGATCGGCGTGGCCCGGGCCGGCGTGATCGAGACCACGTTCAAGGAGGAGACGGAGACCGACCTGTTCGGCGAGCAGGTCGTGCTGTGCGGCGGGGTCTCGGAGCTGGTGCGGTCGGGGTTCGAGACGCTCGTGGCCGCCGGCTACCAGCCGGAGATCGCGTATTTCGAGTGCCTCCACGAGCTGAAGCTGATCGTCGACCTGATGTACGAGGGCGGGATGAGCTGGATGCGGTACTCGATCTCCGACACCGCCGAGTACGGGGATTACACGCGGGGCCCGCGCGTGATCGACGGCGAGGTCCGCGCCGAGATGCAGCGCATCCTCGACGAGATCCAGAGCGGGCAGTTCGCCAAGGAGTGGATCACCGAGGCCGAGCAGGGCTTCCCGAACTTCCTCCGACTTCGGAAGGAGGCGCGGACGTCCCGGATCGAGGACGTGGGGCGGGAGCTGCGCGGGATGATGCCCTGGCTCGAGTCCGAGAAGAAGGTGATCCCCGATGCCTGACGACGTAGTACGGATCTTCGACACCACGCTTCGCGACGGCGAGCAAGCTCCCGGCATCGCGCTGACGCGGCCGGAGAAGGTCGAGATCGCGGAGCAGCTGGCCCGCCTCTCCGTGGACATCATCGAGGCGGGCTTTCCCATCTCGTCGGACGGCGAGTTCGAGGCCGTGCGGGAGATCGCGTCGAGCGTGCGTGGGCCGGTCATTGCCGCGCTCGCCCGGGTGGTGCCGGGCGACGTCGACCGGGCCGCGGAGGCCCTGAAGGGCGCGGCGCGGTGGCGCATCCACACCTTCATCTCCACTAGCGACATCCACATGAAGGACATGCTCCGGATGTCGCAGCAGAAGGTGCTGGACGCCATCCGGGACGGCGTGAAGCTCGCCGTGGGCTACACGGACGACGTCGAGTTCTCGGCCCAGGACGCCACCCGGACCGAGATCGGGTTCCTGCTCGAGTCCTTCAAGGTGGCCGTGGAGGCCGGCGCCACCACCATCAATGTGCCCGACACTGTGGGCTACGCCATGCCCCACGAGTTCGGGGAGCTCGTTCGGGTGGTCCGAGAATCCGTGCCCGAGCACGTGATCGTCTCCACCCACTGCCACAACGACCTCGGCCTGGCCGTGGCCAACTCGCTGGCCGGCATCGTGAACGGGGCCCGCCAGGTCGAGGTGGCAGTGAATGGGATCGGGGAGCGGGCCGGCAACTGCTCGATGGAGGAGATCGCGATGATCGTCCGCACCCGGGGCCAGGCCCTCGGGGTGCGGCACGGCCTGAACATCAAGGAGATCGTCCGGACCTCGCGCCTGGTCTCGATGACCACCGGCTATCCGGTCCAGCCGAATAAGGCGGTGGTGGGCTCGTCGGCCTTCGCCCACGAGTCCGGCATCCACCAGCACGGAGTGCTGGCCAACCGGGCCACCTACGAGATCATGGACCCCACGGCCATCGGGCTCGAGGGGAACCGGATCGTGCTCGGGAAGCACTCCGGGCGGCACGCGTTCGCCGATGCCCTCTCCAAGATCGGGATCGGCCTCGAGCCCGAACACCTGAACCGGGCCTTTGCCCGGTTCAAGGAGCTGGCCGACCGGAAGATCCAGCTCACCGACCAGGACCTCCAGGCCATCGTGTCCGAGGAGCTGGGCGCGGCGGAGCCGGACGCCTTCGTCCTTGAGTCGCTCCAGGTTGTGGGGGGGACGCATCTGTCGCCCACGGCCACCGTGCGCCTGCGCAGGGGCGACGAGGTGATCGAGGAGTCGGCCATGGGAGACGGCATGATCGACGCGGCCTGCGGGGCCATCCAACGGGCGGCCGGCGTGGACGCCATGCTCGTCACGTTCAACGTGTCGAGCGTGACTTCCGGGACCGACGCCCTGGGCGACGTGGTCGTCCAGCTCGACGTGGAGGGACGGCGGGTGACCGGGCGCGGGGTGTCGGTGGACGTGGTGGAGGCCTCGGCCCGAGCCTACCTCGCCGCCATCAACCGGGCCCTCCAGATCCAGCCGGGGTCCACCAGCACTACGGAGCCGTGGTCGGGGTGAGCCGGTCGCACCGCATCGGGGTACTGCCGGGGGACGGGACGGGACCCGAGGTGGTCCGAGAGGGTCTGAAGGTGCTGGAGGCCGCCCGGGACGGGTTCGACGTGGACCTCGTCCCGTTCGACCTGGGCGGCGAACGGTACCGGCGCACCGGCGAGGTGCTTCCCGACGAGGAACTGGCGCGCCTGAAGGAGCTCGACGCCATCTTCCTGGGGGCCATCGGCCATCCGGAGGTCCGGCCGGGCATCCTGGAGCGAGACCTGCTGCTCCGGATCCGATTCGCGCTCGACCAGTACGTCAACCTCCGTCCGGTGATCCGGTACCCCGGCGTGAAGACGCTGATCCCGTCACACACCGAGGACGACGTGAACTTCGTGGTGGTCCGGGAGAACAGCGAGGGCCTATACGGTGGGGCCGGCGGGTTCCACCGCAAGGGCACGCCCCACGAGGTGGCCGTGCAGGAGTCCATCAACACGCGCCACGGCGTGGAGCGGATCGTGCGGTACGCGTTCGCGCTCGCGGCGCGCCCGGACCGGCGGCGCAAGGTCACGCTCGTCCACAAGACCAACGTCCTCACGTACGCAGGGGACCTGTACCAGCGGGTGGTGGACGAGGTGGCCGAGGAGTACCCGGACGTCGAGACCGACTACGTGCACGTCGACGCGGCGTGCATCTTCTTCCTGGCCGAGCCGAGCCGGTTCGACGTGATCGTCACCGACAACATGTTCGGCGACATCATCACGGACCTCGGCGCCATGATCCAGGGCGGCATGGGCCTCGCCGCCGGGGGGAACATCAACCCGGACGGCGTGTCGATGTTCGAACCCATCGGCGGCTCGGCCCCCCGGTACACCGGAAAGGGCACGATCAACCCGCTGGCGGCCATCGCCGCCATGCAGATGCTGCTGGAGAACTTGGGGGAGACCGAGGCGGCGGGGCGGGTCGACGCCGGCATCCGGTTCGCCTGCTCGAAGGTGCACTCGATGCGGGCCGGGGAGATGGGCTACTCGACGTCGGAGGTCGGCGACCTCGTGGTGGAGGGGCTGGGGTGAGGAGCGAAGCGACGGGCGGGAGGCGAACGATCACGTGAGCGCCCCCGCTTCGCTCACGGTCGAGCTGTATGACACCACGCTCCGCGACGGGGCCCAGCGGGCCGGCCTCTCATACTCGATCGAGGACCGGCTGCGCATCCTGCACAAGTTGGACTCGGTGGGGTTCCCCTACGTCGAGGGGGGGTGGCCCGGGGCCAACCCCCGGGAGACCGAGTTCTTCCGCCTGGCCGCGAAAGAGCGGCTGGGGCAGGCCACGCTCACGGCATTCGGGATGACCCGCAGGTCCGGGGAGCGGGCCGAGGACAGTGCCGTCCTCCGCGACCTCCTGGACGCCGGCACCGAGGTCGTGTGCCTGGTGGGCAAGTCCTGGGACCTCCACGTGACCGAGGCCCTCCGGACCACGCTCGAGGAGGGTGTGGCGATGGTGGGGGATTCCATCGCGTTCCTAGCCCGGGAGGGCCGCCGGGTGTTCTTCGACGCCGAGCACTTCTTCGACGGTTACCGGCGGAACCCGGAGTTCGCCCTGGCCGTCCTGGCCGCCGCCGAGGAGGCCGGGGCCGAGCGCCTGGTGCTGTGCGACACGAACGGTGGCACGCTCCCACACGACGTCGCCCGGATCGTCGGGGAGGTGAAGGACCGGACCGGGGTCCCGCTCGGCGTCCACGTCCACAACGACACCGGCTGCGCCGTGGCCAACTCGCTCGTTGCCGTGGAGGCCGGCGTGTACCAGGTCCAGGGGACGATAAACGGCTACGGCGAGCGGACCGGCAACGCCGACCTCGTGCCGATCGCGGCCAACCTCGCTCTGAAGATGGCGGCCCGAGCCCTGCCGCCGGAATCCCTCGCCCGGCTGGCCGAGCTCTCCCACTACGTCGCCGAGGTGGCCAACGTTGCCCCCGACTCCCACCAGCCATACGCCGGGCGGTACGCGTTCACCCACAAGGCCGGACTGCACACGAGCGGCGTGGCCCGGTTCACCGAGGCCTACGAGCACGTCGCGCCGGAGTCGGTGGGTAACCGCCGGGGGGTGGTGGCTTCCGACCTCGCCGGCGCGGCCTCGATCCGGATGAAGGCCGCCGAGTTCGGACTGGAGCTCTCCGAAGGGGCCATCCCGGAGCTTCTCGCGGAGCTGAAGGACCGGGAGGCCCGGGGCTACACATTCGAGGTGGCCGACGCCTCCCTCGAGCTTCTGATGCGGCGGCACGACGGGTGGCGGCAGCCCTTCTTCGAGGTGGAGAGCTACCGGGTGCACGTGGAGCAGCGGGGCGGCGACGAGCCCCTGGCCGAGGCCACGGTCAAGGTGGTCACGAACGGCTCGCGCCACGTCGAGAGCGCCGAGGGCCACGGCCCCGTGGGGGCTCTGGACAACGCGCTCCGAAAGGCCCTGTCGAACGGCTACCCCGAGCTCGAGCACATCACGCTGGAGGACTACCGGGTCCGCGTGCTGGACGAGAACATCGGCACCGGGGCCACCGTCCGGGTCCTGATCGACACGTCGAACGGTCAGCGGGAGTGGACCACCGTTGGAGTTTCGAGCAACATCATCGAGGCTTCCTGGGAGGCCCTGACCGACGGCTACCTGTTCGGGCTGCTCCACCCCCGCGTGGAAGAGGGGTAGGGCCCGTGCGGATCCGGGAGGCCGTCCTCTCGGACGCCTCGAACATCGCGTCGGTTCACGTCCGGTCGTGGCAGGCCGCGTACCGAGGGCAGCTTCCGGACGAGTTCCTGGACGGGCTCCCGGTCGAGGAGCGGGAGGCGATGTGGCGATCGGGGCTGTCGGACCCGGGGCCCGGGCGTGGCTGCTTCGTGGCGGAGGACGCCGGCGGCCGGACGGTGGGCTTCGTCGCGTTCGGCCCGGCCCGGGACGAGCAGGGCCCCTGCCGGCGGATACCGGCGAGGTCTATGCGATCTAGGTGGCCCCGGATGCTTTCGGGACGGGGGTCGGCCGTGAGCTGTTCGCACGGGCCGGCGACGCCCTGCGTGAGCGGGGGTTCCGCACCGCCGTCCTGTGGGTCCTGGAGTCGAACGAGCAGGCCCGGCGGTTCTACGAGGTGGCAGGGTGGAAGCCGGACGGGGCCGTCACCACTGAGCGGATCGACTGCCTGAACTACCCGACCGTCCGGTACCGCGTTGAGCTCGGGTAGCGGCTACTTGTCCTAGTCCTTCGGCCCATGCCGCTTGGGGTTCTCGCCCTTCCAGCCGCCCTCGGGCGGCTTGTTCCTCCACCCGTAGTGGTTGCCGTTGGAGCCGCCGCCGCCCCCGCCATCCCCGCCATCCCCGCCGCCCCCGCCATCCCCGCCGCCCCCGCCAT
>JBOGVI010000085.1:0-2468 GCA_050692695.1 Actinomycetota bacterium | reverse complement strand
CTGCCCGGCGTAGGAAGGGTCGGTCAGGACCTCCTGATAGCCCGACATGGCCGTGTTGAACACCGCCTCGCCGAACGCCTCCCCCGAGGCGCCGAAGCCCCGACCCCGGAAGAGCGTGCCGTCCTCGAGCGCGAGGAGCGCGTCGAGGCCGCTCATCGCTGGGGTTTCCCGTCCGCCACGACCAGGTCGCCCCGATACATCGTGTGGATCACCTTGCCGCGCAGGGTCATCCCCAGGAACGCCGAGTTCCGGCTCTTCGAGGCGAACGGCGGCTCCACCACCCAAGCCACGGCCGGGTCGAACACCGCCACGTTCGCCGGGCGGCCGGGCTCGATGGGCCCGCCCTGCCCGGGCGCTCCGAGGATCCTGGCCGGCGCCGTCGACATGGCTTCGATCGCGCGCGGGAGTGACAGGATGCCCGGCTCCACCAGGTGCGTGAGCACCACAGCCAGGGCGGTCTCCAGCCCGATGGTCCCAGGCGGCGACTGGTCGAACTCGGCCTCTTTCTCCTCGACGGCGTGGGGTGCGTGGTCGGTGGCGATGGCGTCGATGGTCCCGTCCGCCACACCCACCCGGAGTGCCTCCCGATCCTCCGGGGTCCGAAGAGGCGGGTTCACCTTGTAGTTCGTGTCATAGGTGACGAGGTCCTCGTCGGTGAAGACCAGGTGATGTGGCGTCACCTCGGCCGTGACACCGACCCCGGCGACCTTGGCCCGGCGAACCAGCTCCACGGATCTCGCCGCGGAGAGATGGCACAGGTGCAGCCGCCCGCCGGTCTCGCGGGCCAGCGAGAGATCGCGGAACACGATGATCTCCTCGGCCTCGGGTGGCGCGCCGGCCAACCCCAGGGTGTGGGAATGGAGCCCCTCGTGCATCTGCGCGTCTTCCGCGAGCGAGGCGTCCTCGCAGTGCTCGGCGATCACCACGTCGAAGGCCCCCGCGTACCGAAGGGCGTTGCGCAGCACCCGCGACGTGGACACGCAGAGACCGTCGTCGCTGAAGACGCGGACGCCGGCATGCGCCATCTCGCCGAGCTCCGCCATCTCCTCGCCGGCCAGATCCTTCGTGATGGCCCCCACCGGCAGCACGTCGCACAACCCGGCCCGAGCCGCGAGCGAACGCACCTCCTCGATCACCGCGGTGTTGTCGGCCACCGGGTCGGTGTTGGCCATGGCGGCCAACGCCGTGTACCCGCCCACCGCCGCGGCCCGCGAGCCGGTCTCCACGGTCTCCTTGTCCTCCCGGCCGGGTTCGCGCAAGTGCGCGTGAAGGTCGACCAGGCCCGGGACCAAGAGCAGCCCCTCGCACCCGAACACGGTCGCTCCCTTCGACGGCGCCTCCTCCCCCACGGCCGCGATCGCGCCGTCCTGGACCAAGACGTCGGCCACACCGTCTCGGCCGGAGGCGGGGTCGACGACCCGGGCCCCCCGGAAGAGCGTCCGCTCACTCATCGACCCACCTCACGCCGCTCCCGCCGAGCATCAGGTACAGCAGGGACATCCGGACCGCGATCCCGTTCGTGACCTGCTCCTCGATGACCGCTTGAGGCAGGTCAGCGACGTCGGATTCGATCTCCACGCCTCGGTTCATGGGGCCGGGATGCATGATCAGGCAGCCCTCGGGCAGCATCCCCACCCGCTCCCGGGTTAGCCCGAACAGCCGCGAGTACTCGCGAACGCTCGGGAAGTACTGCTGGCGCTGCCGCTCGCGCTGGACCCTCAGCATGTAGCACACGTCGAGCTTCGGCACGACGTCGTCGATATCGTGGGAGACCTGCACCCCCCAGGCCGGAGCGTCCGGCGGGATCAGCGTCGGCGGCCCGACCAGCGTAACGTCGGCGCCCATCTTCACCAGCCCGAAGGACAGGGACCGGGCCACGCGAGAGTGGAGCACGTCGCCGACGATGGCGGCTCGCAGCCCCTCGAACCGCCCCACCTTCTCCCGGATCGTGTACAGGTCCAGCAGGGCCTGCGTGGGGTGCTCATGGGTCCCGTCCCCCGCGTTCAAGACGCTCCCCCGTACCCACTTCGTCAGGGTGTACGGCGAACCGGAGGAGGAATGCCGGATCACGATGGCGTCGGCCCCCATCGCCTGGAGCGTCAGGGCCGTGTCCTTCAGGCTCTCGCCCTTGACCACCGACGAGCCGCTGGTGGAGAAGTTGATCACGTCGGCCGACAGGCGTTTGGCGGCAAGCTCGAACGAGATCCGGGTGCGGGTCGAGTTCTCGTAGAACAGGTTCACCACCGTGCGGCCCCGAAGCGCCGGGACCTTCTTGATGACCCTGGTCCCAACCTCCCGGAAGGACTCCGCGGTGTCCAGGATCCGCACGACGTCCTCTGCCGACACGTCGTTGATGGACAACAGGTGCTTCCTCATGTTCCGCTCCTCATTCGTTCTTCTCCCGGCCCACCCGGCGCTCTGCGCCTGGCCCCGGCTCCTCCACGTACACGGCGTCCTCGCCGTCCACC
>JBOGVI010000084.1:0-8731 GCA_050692695.1 Actinomycetota bacterium | reverse complement strand
GGCCGGGAACATCCGCGACTTCATGGCGCACCCCGAGATCGACGGGGCGCTGGTGGGCGGCGCGAGCCTCGACCCCGAGGAGCTGGCCCTCATCGTCAAGTACCGCTGACGCCGGTCTCCATGAATGCCGGGCCGAGGTCCGGCGTCCTTTCATGAGATGAGGCCCGCGCGAGGGGTGCTTCTCCGTTGGTCTGCGATCGTCGCGATCGTCGCGACCGTCGCGACCGGAGTGACCGTCGGGACGCTTTCGGAGGGAGGGAGGTTCGCTCCCCCGTCGTCCGTACCCTCGGAGGTCGTGCCCGCCGGGTCGGGGCCCGGTCCGCCGGGTCCCGTCCCGGGCACGATCCCACCGCCGTCGCCTGCTCGCCAGCCCGCGTGGGCCAAGCTGTGCTCTACGGCGTGGGCCCCATCTGCGCCCCGTGGGATTCCATCCCCGCCATCGACCACCCGGCGTTCGCCCCGGCGTGGGCCGTCCGTTTCCTGGCCCCCGACGAGCCGGTGGTGGCTCTCGACCTCGGTGGGTCGCACCGCGCGTATCCCGTTCAGATCCTCACGTATCACGAGATCGTGAACGACGTCGTGAGCGGCCGCCCGGTTGCGCTCACGTTCTGCCCCCTGTGCAACAGCGCGGTCGGGTTCTCTCGCCGAGTTGGAGGGGGAACGCTGACGTTCGCGGTCTCCGGGCAGCTGAACTACGGCAACCTCCTGATGTTCGATCGGGAGACGACCACGCTCTGGCGGCAGCTGTCGGGCGAGGCCATCGCCGGCTCCCTTCGGGGACGTCGCCTGCGGTTGGTGCCCGTCCAGATGGTGTCGTTCTTCGATTGGCGGACCGCGCACCCCGACGGTCTCGTGATGCGGCGGCCTCGCGGCACCCCGTTCCACTACGGGGTCGATCCGTACCACGGCTACGACCTCGATCCCTCCAGGCCGAGCCCCGTGGTCAGGGGCCAGGCCGTGGACCCCCGGCTCCCCCCGAAGTGGAGACTGGTGGGCGTGGCCACCGACAGAGGCGCCGTCGCCTTCCCGGTCCCGGCCGCACGGTCCCGGGCCAACGTGGCGACCGCCAGGCTCGAGGGCACGCCACTTGTGGCGTTCTTCCGCTTCGGGACCGCCCAGCCGGAGAAGACGTACGAGTTGGCCGCCGCCCCCCGGGGGTGGGCCGGCGCGGTGTTCGTGGGGCGGGTCGGTGGCCGGGACCTCCGGTTCGCGGTCCGTCACGGGACGTTCGTGGAGCTCACGACGGGCTCCACGTTCGACTTCTTCGGGCGAGGCGTGCAGGGTCCACTGGCCGGGTCGCAGCTCCGCTCTCCGCCTCAGTCGACCGCGTTCTGGTTCGCTTGGTCCGCCTTCTACCCTCACACGAGGGTCGCGACGGTGCCATGACGTCGTGATCGGCATCCAACGGGACGCTCCGGCGGACGCTGCTATCGTCTGCGATCGTGCTGAAGCTGCTATACGTGTGCCTCGACGGCCTCGGTGACGATCCGGTCCCGGAGCTCGGCGACCGGACGCCGCTCGAGGCCGCCGAAACGCCGTTCCTGGATTCCCTTGCCGCGCAGGGGCGGACGGGCACCGTCGTCACGGTTGGCCCGGGCATCGCCCCGGAGTCGGACATCGCGGTGTTCGCCATCCTCGGCTACGACCCCCGAGAGGAGCACCCGGGCCGCGGCGTGGTCGAGGCGATCGGCTCGGGGATGGACTTCCGCGACGGCGACCTCGCCTATCGCGTCAACTTCGCCACGTGCGAATGGCCGCGGATCGTCGACCGCCGGGTGGGCCGAGACCTCACGTCCGACGAGGCGAAGGCCCTGGCCGCCGAGGTGAACGAGGGGCTCGTCCTCCCCGACGCCTCCTTCGAGCTCCGGGCCACCGTGGAGCACCGGGGGGTCCTGGTGATCCGGCCCGATGAGGGGAGGCTCTCCGCCGAGGTCACCAACACCGATCCCGCCTATCGCAAGGAGGGGTCGCTCGGGGTCGCCCTGGAGACCTTCGAGCCGGAGGTGGCGCGGTCGGAGCCCCTGGAGGAAACCGAGGAGGCCCGTCGGGCGGCCGAGATCACCAATGCCTTCGTGGAGGGCGCAGCCAAGATCCTGGGCGCCTCCGAGGTGAACGCCCGAAGGCGCCGCGCCGGGAAGCTCCCGGGCAACCTCATCCTCACCAGGGACGGGGGGGATCACGTCACAAAGCTCCAGACCATCCGGGACCGGTTCGGCCCGTCGTGGGGCTGCTTCGTGGAGATGCCGGTGGAACGGGGCATCGCCGTCCTGCTCGGCATGGCCCCGGTGGACGCCCCCCGGCTGGCGACGGAGGACGACTACGCGCGGTGGGCCCGCCTGGCGGCGGACGCTCTCGACGGGTACGACGCCCTGTACGTCCACATCAAGGGGCCCGACGTCCCCGCCCACGACGGGCGAGCCGCGGACAAGCGGGACATCGTCGCCATCATCGACCGGGCGTTCTTCGGGGAGGTCCTCCCCCTGCTCGACCTGCGACGAACCATCGTGGCGGTGACCGCCGACCACTCGACGTCCTGCGTCCGCAAGGCCCACACGGCGGACCCCGTGCCCCTCCTAGTTGCGGGGGGCGGTGTCCGCCCGAACGGCTCGCTCTGGTTCGGCGAGCGAGCCTGCGCCGCCGGTTCGCTGGGGCGGCTGAACGGGGTGGATATCGTGCCCCGGCTGGCCGGGCTGATGCGTGGGTGAGAAACGGCAGGACTCAGCAATCCTGGGGCCGGGAGCGGCCCGTATAGCCAATGGAGCCAGGTTGTTCCGCGGAATCAGACTGCCATAGACTTCGGCCGGCTGGTCGGACGGCCGAAAGGGGTCCGCGCGAGGGATGAGCCAAGTCGTCGAGGTCGCACCCGAGCCGTCGGTCGGGGCGCCGGTCGGTGAGATCTCAGCTGCGGTCATCGGCAGGTCCCCCTGGGAGCTCTTCTGGCGCCGATTCCGCAGGGATCGGGTCGCGCTCGTCGGACTGGCCTTCATCGTCATCGAGATCGCCCTCGCCATCGGTTCCCCCCTCATAGCGAGCTTCGTCGTGCACCACGGACCGAACGAGCTCAACATCAACCTGACCGACGACCTCGGCTTGCCCCTGGTCGGCCCGAGCGGGGACTACTGGTTCGGGGTCGACAAGAGCGGCCGAGACGTCTTCGTGCGCACGATCTACGGGGCAAAGACGTCGCTCACCGTCGCCTTCCTGGCCACCGGGCTCGCGGTGACGGTCGGGATCGTCCTGGGAACGATGGCCGGGTTCTTCGGAGGATGGGTCGACACGGTCGTGTCCAGAGCCGTGGACATCGTCCTGTCGCTGCCGATCCTCCTTCTTGCCATCGGGATCTCGGCGGCCTGCTCGATCACGGCGGAGGGCTGCCTGGGAGGGTTGATCCAGCCGGGGATCTCGCTGGTGGTCGCCATCATCGCCCTGTTCAGCTGGCCATACATCGGCCGCATCGTGCGGGGGCAGGTCCTGTCCCTTCGAGAGAAGGAGTTCATCGAGGCCGCCAGAGCACAGGGCTTCACGAACGCCGGGATCATGTTCCGCGAGATCCTGCCGAACCTGGCGGCCCCGGTGATCGTGTACGCCACGCTAATCATCCCCAGCAACATCCTGTTCGAGTCGGCCCTGTCCTTCTTGGGGGTGGGCATCCCGCAGTCCACCCCTTCCTGGGGGCGGATGATCTCCGACGCGGCGCAGGGACAGCTGTACACGGTGGCCTGGTGGATGCTGCTCTTCCCGGGGATGGCCCTGGTGTTCACGACCCTGGCCTTCAACCTGGTGGGGGACGGCCTCCGCGACGCACTGGATCCGAGGACGGGAGGCTGACGCCGGGAACCGACGGTACGACAACACAGGCCCACACCGAGAGGAGGGAGGCCGGCGATCGAGTCTGCTGCCAGCGAATCCAGAAGCGAGGGTACGAGAGGGAGGAGGGAAGAGGTGACGATGAAACGATCCGCGAGGCTCCTCGCGGTCATCATGGCTCTGACTATCGTGGCGTCCGCCTGCGCCGGGGACGAGGAACCCGGCGGCGGGCCCACCGACGGAGTGACAGCCGGCGGCACCTACCGAACGTCGACGGAGGACTTCGGGTTCACCGGGGCCTTCGACCCCACCGGCGAGTACCTGGGGTCCGCGTTCGGGTTGTATTCGATGCTGCTCCTTCGCAACCTGGTGACGTACAAGCACGTCGCCGGGCTCGAAGGAGACGACATCGTGCCGGACGTTGCGGAGAGCTGGGAGACGTCGGCCGACGGGCTGACGTGGACCTTCCACCTGAAGGACGGCGTCATGTGGGGGCCGCCGCTCGACCGGCCGGTGACGGCACAGGACTTCGCGTACGCGTTCGCCCGGATCAACACGAAGTCGCTGGTGGCCCAGTACGGCTTCTACTACGCCGGTGCGATCGAGGGGTTGGACGGGAACGCGAGGTCGCCCGATCCCGTCTCGGGGATCGAGACGCCGGACGATTCGACGGTCGTGATCCACCTCACACAGCCGACCGGGGACCTTCTGTTCCGGCTGGCGATGCCGGCTGCGGCGCCGTTCCCCGAGGAGGTCGCGGGGTGCTTCACCAAGGCCGGGGACTACGGCCGGTACGTCATCTCCAACGGGCCGTACATGCTGCAGGGCCAGGACGAGCTTGACATCTCGTCCTGCGACACCCTCCAGCCCATCTCGGGGTTCGACCCGGACCGGTTCATGGTCTTCGTCCGCAACCCCAACTACGACCCCGCCACCGACAGCCCCGAGGCACGCTCGAACAACGTTGACGGCGTGGTCATCACGATCAACACCAACACGGAGGACATCTACAACAAGATCCAGGCCGGTGAGCTGGACGGCAACGGGTACCCGGCAGGGCAGCCGCCCGCCACGATCCTCCAGCAGTACATCACCAACCCGGACCTCCAGGATCGGCTGCACGCCGACTCGGGCGACCGGACCTGGTACATCACGATGAACCTCCTGGTCCCGCCGTTCGACGACGTGAACGTTCGCAGGGCGGTCAACTTCGTGATCAACAAGGACGCTCTACTCAGGGCATGGGGGGGCGAGACCCACGGGGTGGTCGCGACGTCGATCGAGCCGCCCACCGTGCTCGAGACCACGGCCGACTACAACCCGTACCCAACGCCGAACAACGAGGGTGACGTGGCCGCGGCCATGGACGCGATGAAAGAGTCGGAGTACGACTCGGACGGCGACGGCGAGTGCGACGCGGACGTCTGCAACAACGTGCTCATGATCAGCCGGAATATCCCGCCGTGGACCGACATGAACCCCGTCATCGAGCAGAACCTTGCGGAGATCGGGATCAACGTGCGGATCCGCGAGCTGGAGACGAGCACGGCCTACACGACGATCCAGACCGTCGAGAACCTGATCCCGATCGCGGTGAACGCCGGGTGGGGCAAGGACTACGCCGACCCCTACACGTTCGCCGTTCTGTTCGACAGCTCCGGCATCTCCTGCGAGGGGCAGATCAACTACTCCGAGTTGGGGATGACCCGGGACCAGGCCGCGGACTGCGGTCCGGACGTCCTCAACGCCTGGGAGCAGGTCCAACCGGTTCCGTCCGCAGACGACAAGATCCAGGAGTGCTTCGCCCTCCTCGAAGAGGAGCGCGTGGCCTGCTGGACGGAGCTCGACCAGCTCCTCATGGAGGAGCTCATCCCGTGGGTCCCGTACCTGTGGGCGACGGTGATCAACATCAACGCGGACACCGTGACCGGGTTCGAGTTCGACCAGTTTGCGGGAGTGGTCTCCTACTCCCACATCGCGGTCAACAACGGCATCGCTCCCGAAGAGGTGCCGGTGGGCTAGGAGGTAAGGAGAGGCGCGAGGGAGGGGCCGCTGGGAGCGGCCCCTCCCGTTCTCGCCGGCGAGGAATAGACTGAGGGCCGCATGGGTCGGTACATCGTCCGCAGGCTGCTGTGGGTGGTCCTGGTCCTGCTGGTGATCACCCTCATCACGTACATGATCTTCTTCCTCATGCCGCCGACCGACCCGGCCATCCTGTTCGCGGGGAGGCAGCCCACGCCCGAGCTCGTGGCCGAGGTCCGGCGCCAGTTCGGCCTGGACAAGCCGTGGCCTATCCAGTACCTGCTGTTCGTGAAGCGGATCTTCCTGGGAGACGAGTACGGATGGCCGGGACTGGGGTTCTCCTTCCACACCCGGTCCGCCCTCAAGCCGATCGTCCTCGACCGCATGCTCGTCACTATGCAGCTGGCCCTGGGAGGGGCAGTGGCATGGCTGGTGATGGGGCTCCCCATCGGGATCCTGTCGGCGCTCCGGCCCCGGTCCATCTTCGACCGGCTGGCCATGGGGTTTGCGCTGTTCGGGGTGTCGGCCCCGGTGTTCTTCCTGGGCCCGGTGTTCCTCTACCTCTTCTGGTTCAAGCTCGGCATCGCGCCCGGCACGGGCTATTACTCCATCGGGCAGTACGGGGTGGGGCCGTGGCTGTCGCACTTCATCATGCCGTGGGTGGTGCTGGCCCTCTTATACGCGGCGTTCTACGCCCGCATGACCCGGGCCAATCTCATCGAGACGATGGGGCAGGACTACATCCGGACCGCCCGCGCCAAGGGCCTGTCCGAGCAGCGGGTGGTGCTGAAGCACGGGCTCCGGGCAAGCCTGACCCCCGTGGTCACGATGTTCGGCCTGGACCTCGGCGCCCTACTCGGGGGGGCGTTCATCACCGAGACCGTGTTCAACCTCCCGGGCATCGGGAACTACGCCATCCAGTCCGTGTTCTCCGGTGACCTCTACGCCATCCTCGACGTGGCGATCATCGCCGGGTTCTTCATCACGTTCATGAACCTGATTGTGGACGTGGTCTACGCCTTCCTCGACCCTCGGGTTCGGTACGCGTAGCCGCCATGCTCCGCGGAAGCGAGCTCGGAGGGGGACCCCGTGCCTGAGCCGCTGCTCGACGTCAAGGATCTGAAGGTCCATTTCCCAACGGAAGACGGCCTGGTCAAGGCGGTGGACGGCGTCTCGTTCTCGATCATGCCGGGGGAGACCCTGGGGATCGTGGGCGAGTCCGGGTCCGGCAAGAGCGTCACCTTCCTGACCGTGATGGGGCTCATCAGCTCCCGGCACGCCAGGATCGAGGGGCAGGTGCTGTTCCAGGGCCAGGACCTCCTCACCCTTCCCGGGGAAGAGATAAGGAACATCAGGGGAAGCAAGATCGGGATGATCTTCCAGGACCCCATGACCTCGCTCCATCCCTTCTACAAGGTCGGGGGCCAGATCGCCGAGGCCGTCCGGGCCCACCAGAAGGTCTCGAAGGCCGAGGCCATGGATCAAGCCGTCGAGATGCTGCGCCGCGTTGGGATCCCCCGCCCGGACGAGCGCGCCAGGCAGTACCCCCACGAGTTCTCCGGCGGGATGCGGCAGCGGGCCATGATCGCCATGGCCCTGGCGCTCAATCCCGACCTCCTGATCGCCGACGAGCCGACCACGGCGCTCGATGTGACCGTCCAGGCCCAGATCCTGGACCTCATCGACCGGCTGAAGCAGGAGTTCAATGCCGCGGTGGCGGTCATCACTCACGACTTGGGGGTCGTGGCCGAGCACTGCGACAACATCCAGGTGATGTACGCCGGCAAGGCCATGGAATACGGGTACGCTCGCGATGTCTACTACAACTCGCATCACCCCTACTCGTGGGGGCTCCTCCAGTCGATCGCCCGCGTGGACGCACCCAAGACCGAGCGGCTTCGCCCCATCAAGGGCCTGCCACCGTCGCTGATCTTCGTCCCGCCGGGATGCCCGTTCCACCCCCGGTGCCCCTACGTCTTCGACCGGTGCCGGTCGGAGGTTCCCGCGCTGCTCCCGGCGGATGGTCACCACGCCTCCGCCTGTCACCTCTCCCTCCAGGACAAGGAGCGGATCTTCCGAGAGGAGGTCATGCTTCACCGATGAGCGTCACGGTCCCGAAGCAGGGGGTGCCTATGGGGCAGCAGGGAGGCCAGCCTTTGGTGAAGGTGGTGGGGGTGAAGAAGCACTTCCCCATCACGCGGGGGATCATCTTCCAACGGACGATCGGCCACGTGCACGCCGTGGACGGGGTGGACCTCGAGGTCTACCCGGGAGAGACGCTTGGCCTGGTGGGAGAGACCGGCTGCGGCAAGTCCACCCTGGCCCGGGTGATCATGCGCCTGTTCGACCCGACGGCGGGGCAGATCTACTTTGAGGGGCAGGACATCACGAAGCTTCGGGGGAGGCGACTTCGCGAGCGCCGGCGGGACATGCAGATGATCTTCCAGGACCCGTTCGCGTCCCTGAACCCACGGAAGACGGTGGGCAGCATCATCGGGGCGCCCTACCGGCTGCACAAGACCGTGCCCAAGGCCAAGGTCAAGTCCGAGGTCCAGCAGCTGATGGAGCTGGTGGGGCTCAACCCGGAGCACTACAACCGGTATCCGCACGAGTTCTCCGGCGGCCAGCGCCAGCGGATCGGCGTGGCCCGGTCGCTCGCGCTTCGGCCCAAGCTGATCGTGTGCGACGAGCCCGTGTCGGCCCTGGACGTCTCGATCCAGGCCCAGATCCTGAACCTCCTGGAGGACCTCCAGGACGAGTTCAACCTGACCTACGTGTTCATCGCTCACGACCTGTCCGTGGTCAAGCACATGAGCGACCGAGTGGCGGTGATGTACCTGGGAAGGATCGTGGAGATGGCGTCGGGGGACACGCTCTACCAGAACCCCAAGCATCCCTACAC
>JBOGVI010000083.1:0-14841 GCA_050692695.1 Actinomycetota bacterium | reverse complement strand
GTAGCCGCTCAGCTTCCTGTCCGTAGTTCATCTCCCTTGCTCCGGTCCGGCCCGGCCCCTACGACCGGGTCCTTCCCCGCCGCGTCTGGCGGCGGTCCACCACCCTCGAGAGCCGCTACGGCCCTCTCCTCGTCCGTCACCGCGAACGGGTCCGGTCCTTCCTCCGCCTCGACGACCAACCGACCCGCCTCGTAGATGCGGCGGCGCCGGTCCATCGCCCGCTTGTGGGCCTCCGTCTGGCCACGACGTCGGCCGGTCCGTTCCTCGCGCATCTTCGCCTTCAACGCTTCCCCTTCCGGCGACGACCACCAAGCGCCGGTCTTCGCGCCGATCGCCCGCTTGGCCGACTCGGGCTGCTTCCCGCCCTTAGCTGGCATCGGTCCCCCGTTCGAGCTGGATCACTTCGTGGCGCCGGACGCAGAGCCCGCCGCACCCCGTGTAGTCGATCTGGGCCTTGGCCTTGTGGGCATCCTCGATCGTCTCCCAGAGCTTGACCGACGCACCGGACCGGTAGCGGGGAAGACCCGGCCGGGCACCGCACCACGACACCGACGCGAACGGCCCATCTCCGAGGATCCAGAGCGCCCTTGGCCAGACACACTTGGCGAACGTCAGGAACGACCGGTGCCTGCGGTCGCACCCGTGCTCCCGGTAGACCTTCGGACGGTCCCCGCCGTACAGTCCCGTCCACCCTGATGCGGGGCGCGGACGTTGGCGATGCTCCATCCCCGGGACCACCACCGACCTCATCGTTCGCCCCCGTTCAGGCTTTCCGACCCGGAATCTACGAACCCTAGGGTGTGTCCAACTTCCCCATCTCCTTGTTCTTTCGTACCCTCACTTGTCGTAGATTCCGGGTAAGAAAGTGCAGTGATCCGGGGTGAGATGGCCCACCTAATGGGTGGTCGGCCGCCCGTAGACGTCCCCGGGGTCCTGACGATCAGCCGTAGGGCCTCGAGGTCTTCGACGATCCGCTTGCCCGTAGTGACCGGAAGGTCCAGGACGCCCCGGATCACCTCAGTTGTTGTCGGCCCGTTCATCGCTAGGAGGTCTAGGACTTCTCGCCGTTCGACCGGCTTGATCGAGTCTCGGGCGATCCGGGCGACGAACCCTAGGGGGTCCTCGTGTTCGATGACGACGGCCGCCTGCCAGAGCCGCTTGAGCTGCTTCGCTAGCCGGGTCGGGCGTTCGGGGACCGGCCGCTCCACGATGTCCCGGGTGTAGTTATCCCGCTGGACCGCCGTCCTGATCCAGGCCGTCCGCCGCGCTAAGAGCTTGATGCCCTCGCGGACCGGCGCGGGATCGGGCGGGTTCGAGAAGTCCAGGCCCTCTATGAACTCCGACATGGCCTGCCGAAGACCGTCTCGCATCTCATCTTCGTCGTACTGGTCGAACGCCGCCCCGGTGATCCTGTCTTCGTCCACGTCCCCGAGCCGGAGGTAAATCCATCGTTCCCCGAGGGCGCCTAGGACCGCCGCGTGCTGGTCGATCGCGGGCGTAGACCCGGCGAGGAACCCTAGCCGACCGCGCCACGAGAGCTCCTTCCCGGCTCCGGTGTCCCGTCGGAACGATCCGTCATAGACTTCTCGGAGCTGCTGGAGGAGCTCGCCGCGTTCGTCGTATCGAGTCGAGATGATCGTCCCGAAATCCTTCAGGACCATCAGGGTCTGCCCGGCCGTCGCCATCTTGATCAGGAGAGAGTTCTGCGGCCCGTTCCCGGACAGGAGGGTCCTCGCCGTCAGGGACGATAGACCCCGGGCCTCGGGGAGGCCCATGACCGCCTCGACCGCCTCCGTCTTGCCGCCGCCCGAAGCCCCAATGAGCATGCCCCACACCGGGTCCCCGGGTAGACGGTTCGCCGCCGCGATGATGGCCGCGAAGTCCACGGCCGCCGGATCGGGGAGGTATAGGGACCGCCGGAAGACGGACCGCAGGGCACCGAGCCGGGACGTCCCGTTCTCAGCGATCGCCTCGGCCGCCCATAGGGCTTCGTCGTAGGCGCGCCGTTCGGCTCTTTCAACCGCACGGCGTTCGGCCTGCTCGTACTCCTCGCGGGCCTCGGCCTCGGACATAAAGGAACCCGCGCCGTTTCCGGCCGGGTCCGCGATTCGGATATCGGTCATCTACTCTCCTTCGCCGATCTACATGGGCGTCCCCTTCCCTCCAGATGGGTCGTCCGTGCTTCTTCTTCTTAGCTACAAGTATAGACCCTCCCAGAGCGGCCCTGAAATGCCGCGACCCCCGGGAGGGCCGGGGGTCGGGGCCGAGGTGATGTGATGCGCTTTCCCGGCGAAGGAAAGTATGTCGCCATCATACGCCGGGCGGACCTTCCACCGGCTGGATCCAGCCGTGTCTACCTGTCGGGACCTCCCACTACGATGCACGGGTGAAGGTGCGGGAGTGGGGCTCAGTCGGTAGGCCAGGTCGCGCGGGCGTCTGGCTGGCTGGCAACTTGGTTCGAGTCGTCATGTTCGGGACCGGATCGCTGCTGGTGCTAGGTGCCGTCTACGTAGTGCCGGACCGGCAAGTTCTGGCGAGCACGCTGACGGCCGCCGGGACCGCCCTGATCGCGTTCGGGGCGCTTCTCCCGTACATCGAGGGGCCGTTCGCGTTCGGCCCGTTCCGTGGACACATGGCCGTACCGCTGACCTCGACGAAGGACCCGCCACCGACGACTGCGGCGCCGTCTGAGGCGTTGGTCCGGGTTTCGACGGTGAAGGCGGCAGTGGACGTACCCGCGCCAACAGTAACCACTACGAGCGAGAAGGAGGAAGGCGATGCCTGAAGTCGAGACCCTGATGGTTGCCAACCACATCGAGGCGATAAATGGTCTGCTGTATGTGTCTGGAGGAGGCTGGACCGACTTGTGGCGGGGCGCCTTCCCAGAGGGGCAACCGCCCGTCAACCACCTCGGGATCGGACTCGGAGTGCGTATCGGCTGGACGGAGACGAACCGGCGGCATCATCTGGTGGTCAAGCTCGCGCACGAGGATGGTGAGGAAGTCTTCCGGGGCGAGGCCGACGTCGAAGTCGGCCGCCCACCCGGTGTCCCCGAAGGATCGGACCAACGAGCCGTCCTGGCCATCACGCTCGAGATGCAGTTCCCTCGCTCCGGTGGCTATCAGCTCGCGGCCGAAGTCGCACGCGAGGAACGGTCCATCTCGTTCAGAGTCCACGACCGTCCGCCGCCTTCTAGGTAGCTTCAGCCCGCGTGGTAGATGGTCACGAAACCCGCTCCGGGACGTCGATCCACGCCGTATCGAGCGACCGGTCCAGCAGGTCCGCTAGGCGGCGCTGATCGTCGTCGAACTCGTGGGCGTAGACCCGGAGCGTGATCGTCGCGTCCTTGTGGCCGAGCATCGCCGCGATCGCCGGAAGGGGCGCGCCGTTCCTGATCGCCCGAGACGCGGCCGTGTGGCGGAGGTCGTAGAGCTTCAGCCCGTGGTTCACGCCCGCCCGCTTGGCCGCCGTGGCGAAGACCCGCGCCCGGAAGTTGTGGAGGTCGATCGCCGTGCCCGCGTCCGTCGTGAAGACCAACGATCCGGGGTTCCGGTCCGTGAACCGCCGGTTGTGGGCCTCCAGGACGTCCGCGATCTGCTTTGGTAGGACGACGACCCGGCGAGCGGTCGCGGTCTTCGTCCCGGCGATGCGGAGGGTGCTGTCGGTCGGATCGAAGTCTCCGACCCGAAGTGCCAGGGCCTCCGAAGGACGCAGCCCGACCGCCGCCATGATTTGGATCAGCGCCCGGTACCGCTCGGGGATCGCGTCCACCAGCCGGACCAGTTCCCCGTCTTCGAGGACCCGCTTCGCCGCGGATTCGCTGTCGATCTCTTCGGCGCGGGTCTTGCGGAATCCGTGACGCTTCGCCGGGTTCACCGTGATCCGGCGCTTGGCGATGGCGTGCTCGAACAGCCCGGATAGGATCGACCGGAGCTTGGAGTTCATCGCCGGGGCCGCGACCTTCGCTAGGACGCGGTCGATGGTCCCCACGTCGATCTTCGAGATGGCCGCCGATCGAACCGATGCAGGCACGTGCTTCCATGCCGTCGAGTGCATCGACGTCGTCGCGGCCGAGTAGCGCCGGATAGCGTGGACTTCGTCGTACAGATCTTGCAGGGTCTGCCGTCCCGCCTTCGTGTCGGCAAGGGTCCCGGCGACGCGATCGTGCGCGACCTGCGCGAGGATGTCCCGCGCTTCCCGTTCCGTCTTGACCTGCCGGACGACCTGCCGCCCGGTGACGTCGCGCCACTGGACCCGGTAGCGGACTCCTGTGACCCGGCCGGTCCTCTTCGACCGCAACTCGACCTTCTGGAAGTCCGCCACCGCTAGTCTCCTTCTGGGTGGATGATCTCGACGTCGCCCGGCCGGTAGACGAATCGCCCGGCGAGTTCGTCCGCCTCGTGCTTCTCGAGCCAGCGGATCATTCCGAGGGTCGTGATCCGGTGGGCGACCCGGATATCCGTGTAAAGGTTCCGGATGAGCCAGACCTCTTCGCCGATGTACTTCTCAGCCCGGAAGCCTAGGGCCTCGGCCCGCTTGCGTATGTCCTGGTCCGTGGTCACCGCCGCCTCCTCTGGGCCGTCCCCGACCGTTCGTTACATCTCCGGTACATACTTCATTATCGGCGGGAACGGGGAAAAGTAAACAGCGAGCTCACGGGGCTGTTGACCTGCGGTTTCTTTACTACAGGTATGGAGCCGGAGTCGGGACTCGAACCCGAGACCCCCTCCTTACCATGGAGGTGCTCTGCCGACTGAGCTACTCCGGCGCAGCCGCGATGATAGCAATCACTCGACCTTTCCCCGTGCCACCATGGAACGGTGCATCGGACCGCGCTCCTCGCCGTCCTTACGGTTGCCCTTGCGGCCTGCGGGGCCGACGAGCAGCCGTCCCACGGGTTCGCCGGGAACCGCATTCTGGTCCGGATCCAGACCGACGGCGGCGTCGTGGAGCTCACCGACCTCGAGGTGGCCCGCACCCCGGAGGCCCGGGCCAGGGGCCTGATGGGCCGGACCACGCTGGCGGATGGCGGGGGCATGGTGTTCCTGTTCGATTCCCCGAGCGCGGGTGCGTTCTGGATGAAGGACACGCTCATCGCATTGTCGATCGCCTTCTGGGACGAGAACGGGCGAATCATCGACATCCTCGACATGCGGCCCTGTCGCGCGGACCCCTGCCCCCTGTACGGTGCATCAGGGCCGTACGTGGGAGCCATCGAGATGAACCGCGGCGCGTTCGACACCCTTGGCGTTGAGGTCGGAGACACCATTGAGTACCGGCTCCTCGGCGAGTGACCACGATTGCCTGCTGTGCCGGGCGGAGCGGGTGACCGCCTGGCACTTCGAAGACGAGGAGTGCTGGGTGGCGGACTGCCTGGTCTGCGCCACGCCCATGATCGTGTGGCGGACCCACGGGCTCCCGGACCCCGAGCAAGAGGCCAGACTCCTCCGACACCTGGAACGGATTGCGGCGCAGCGGTACGGCGAGGAGGGCTACTGGGTCGATGGAGATCGCCGCCGCATCCCGGACCATTGGCACGCCCACGCCCGGCCGGCTGGCGGGTTCTTCGACCCCGCCAGCCACCTGTACGGCAACATCGGCCGGGATAGGTAAGACCAGGGGAGGCCCGGCCCGGTCCGTGGGAGGGGGAGGATTCGAACCTCCGTAGGCTACGCCGGCGATTTTACAGACCGCTCCCTTTGGCCGCTCGGGCACCCTCCCGGGACTCTTCCCATCTTAGCGTCCGAGTCCCGGGAAAGACCGCACCTACCAGCTACAGCGCGAGGTCCCACCGGCCGGCGCGGCTCTCGTCCATGACAGCAGCGTATCGGGCCGGCCGAGACCGCCGCTCGGGCCTGCCCCCGCCTCCTAAGATGTGGGCATGGCCAAGGACTTCTCCTTCGATATCGTCTCCCAGGTCTCCATGCCCGAGGTGGCCAACGCCGTCGACCAGGCCCGGCGGGAGATCGGGCAGCGGTTCGACTTCAAGAACACCGGGACCACGATCGAGCGCGACGCCTCGCTGATCGAGCTGCGCTCCTCCACCGAGGACCGGCTGAAGGCCGCCGTGGAGGTGCTGAAGGAGAAGGCCGTCCGCCGGGAGGTCCCCCTGAAGGCCCTGAAGGAGGGGCCGGTGCAGCCGGCGGCCAAGGGCACCTACCGCCAGAGCGTCCACGTGAACGTGGGCATCACCGAGGAGAAGGCCAGGGAGATCGTGAAGCTCATCAAAGCCTCGGGCCTGAAGGTCCAAAGCCACGTCCAGGGGGACCAGGTCCGGGTCTCGGGCAAGAACAAGGACGACCTCCAGGAGGTCATCCGCTCGGTCAAGGACCACGACTTCGGGATCCCCATTCAGTTCGTGAACTTCCGGCCGTGACGTTTCGCCCAGGCCAAACGCTTGGCCTTGGAGCGCCACCCCCATCTGACTGCCTGCTCCCGAGGGCGGCGGTAGGCTGGGCATCTCAGGAGGTGATCGGGCTTGAACCCACATTGGTCGAAGTCGCGGGCGGCTCAGATCGCCGAGCGGTGGGAGAAGCGCCCGCTGGACCGGACGCGCGGCGACCGGATCGACCGGCGACCGATGGATTGACCGTCACCCGTTCGTGAGGAACCAAGACTGCATGGAGCGCCGGGCCGGCCTCCCCATCGTGCTGGTCGTGCTCCTCGCGTGCACGAGCCCGACCCCTCGCTCCGTCCCCGACCCGGGCGGATCGAAGGACCGGACATCGTCTCAGGTTCGATTGGGCAACGTCTCGACGCGGGAAGCCATCAAACGGCTGTGCCACTACCCGCCATTCGAGGACGAGCCTGCTCCGTCGAGCGGCTTCACCCCCTCCGCCGTCGCCGAAGTCGAGCGACAGGTGCAGCAGCTCCGGGGGCTGGCGCTCCTTCGACCGGTCCCGGTCGATGCCGTGACGCCGGCCGAGCTCCTGCGAGGGATCCGGCAGCTGGCCGTGCGGTCGCTTCCCGCGGACATGTACAAGAGGCGTTCCCTGGCGTGGCAGACGATCGGAGCTGTGCCGGAGGGCACGGATCTCGTGGATGTCTTCACGAAGGACCCTGGGGCCGGCGTGATCGGCTATTACGTGCCGCAGATAGGCGAGCTCCGGTTCATCGGGACCGAGAACCCCTCGCCCGATGAGCGCGTCACCCTCGCCCACGAGCTGACACACGCCATCGACGACCAGCACTTCGACCTCACGCGGGCGGACGAGGCGTTCGGGGCCTGCCGCGACGACACGGGCCTGGCCTTCCAGTCGCTCTTCGAGGGCAACGCCACCTACTTCATGGGGGTGTGGGCGCTACGATACCTCAGCCCGATCGAGCAGTTCGGGGTATCGCTCAAGGCGATCGCGGAGCCCCATGGGACGGTGCGGGGCGTCCCCAACTTCCTGAGGGACGGACTGTTCCCGTACTTCGCCGGCCTGAAGTTCGTGCAGACCCTCGTCCGTAGGGACGGGGTCGGGGCCATCGATGAGGCATTCCGGAACCCGCCCGTGTCGACCGAGCAGATCATCCATCCCAAGAAGTACCCGAGGGACGTGCCGCGACGGGTCGACATCGCAGACTTCGGACCTGCCCTCGGCAACGCGTGGAAGGACCTCGACGTCTTGGAGATAGGGGAGGAATGGCTGCGGTCGCTGATCGGCCTGCGCCTGACCAGCGCCAGCGCCGAGATCGCGGCCGAGGGCTGGGACGGGGGGCTGTACCGGGCTTGGTCACACGGGGAGGAGGCGGCGGTCGTGCTTTCGACGGTGTGGGACTCGCACGCCGAGGCCTCGGAGTTCGCGGTGCGGATGAGCGGGTGGATCGAGGGCGACCAGTTCGCCGAGGTGCGGCCGGTCGAGGGGGACCGGGTGACGGTGATCTTCGCCTCCGCCGGTGAGCCGCTGTCCCGGCTTCAGGCCGCCGTCGAGACGGTCCCCTGAGACTGTCCGGGGTGGAACCTCCCGCGATGCATTTTCGTCAAGGACCACGACTTCGGGATCCCGCTGGCAGTTCGTGAACTTCCGCCCATGACGGCTCGCTCGCCCGCTTTTCGGTACGCTGGCCCGGCAAGGAGGTGATCGCATGCAGGTCGTGGAGGTCGAGCAAATGAAGGCGAGGGCGGCCGAGATCGCCAAGCGGGAGGAGGCGCGTCTCCTGGAGCGAACCCCCGACTCGGCTCGGCTCCACCGCAGGGCCGTGGGTAGCCTGCCGAAGGGCGTTGCCTCCAACTTCCAGGCGAACGATCCCTACCCGGTCTACCTGGCCCGCGGGCTCGGGTCCAGGGTCTGGGACGTCGATGGGACCGAGTACGTCGACTTCCACGGCGGCTTCGGCGTGAACGTTGTGGGGCACGCACACCCCAAGATCGTGGAAGCCATCCGGAAGGTCGCGGACCAGGGAATCCACTTCGCCGTGACCACCGAGGCCACGGTGGCTCTGGCCGAGGCGATCTGCGAGCGGTTCCAGCTCGAGCAGATGCGGTTCGTGAACTCCGGCACCGAAGCCACCATGGACGCCATCCGGGTGGCCCGGGCGGCCACCGGCCGGGACCGCATCGTGAAGATGGAAGGCTCGTACCACGGGCACCACGACGCCGTGCTCTTCTCCGTCGTGCCGGAGTCGGACGTGCTCGGGACACGGTTCACGGTGAGCGGAGAGTCGGCCGACGAGGATGGGAGCGCCTACACAACGCGGCCCACCTCGAAGGGCGTGCCGGCCTCCATGTGGCACGACACGATCATCGTGCCATTCAACGACGCCCACGCCGTGGAGGAGTTGTTCGCCGAGCACGGCCACCAGATCGCGGCCCTGATCCTCGAGCCCGTGATGATGAACATCGGCATCGTGGTTCCGCGGCCGGGCTACCTCAAGGCCCTCCGGGACCTGTGCGACCGGCACGGCGTCGTGCTGATCTTCGACGAGGTGAAGTGCGGCGGCACGATCGCCTACGGCGGAGCCACCGAGCGGTTCGGGGTGAAGCCGCACCTGGCGGCGTTCGCCAAGGCCATCGGGGGCGGCGCCACGATCGGGGCGTTCGGCGGCGAGGCTACCGTCATGGAGCACGTGGCGAAGGGCGCGGCGCAACAAGGCACGTTCAACGGGAACCCGCTCTCGGTTGCGGCGGGCTACGCGGCGCTCACCGAGGTCTTGACGAAGGACGCGTACGATGGGCTCGGCAAGCTCGGGACCATGCTAGCCGAAGGATGCGATCGGGCGATCAACGACACCGGCGTCCCCGCGCACACCGTGGACCTGGGGGCCAAGGGATGTGTGTCGTACCGCACGGAGCCGTTGACCAACTACCGGGACTTCCTTGAGACCGTCCCCGAGCTCTTCTACGCCTCGTTCTCGTGGATG
This sequence comes from Actinomycetota bacterium, assembly GCA_050692695.1. GTDB lineage: Bacteria > Actinomycetota > UBA4738 > UBA4738 > HRBIN12 > AC-69. Next base: position 5,496 of record JBOGVI010000083.1, on the reverse strand, counting down.
ATCAACCGAGGCATCTTCATGACTCCGGGCGACGAGGAGCAGTGGACCATCTCGGTGCAGCACACCGAGGAGGACATCCGGCGCTACGTCGACGGGTTCTCGGAGTTCTGCGCGGAGTTGGTGAAGTAGGCCTCCCACGAGCCTCGTTCGATAGCCTCATGCCCATGAACGCACGGTCCGTCATCCTGCTCGACCTGTACGACACCCTGGCCTGGGGTGAGTGGCCCCGGCTCAGGGAGGCCATGGCCGAGCGGATCGGGGTCCCCAGCCGGGACCTCCAGGCTGCCTTCGACCGGACCCGGCCGGCCCGCGGGGTCGGCGCGTTCGCCGGGGCCGAGGAGGACCTGGCGGAGGTCCTGACGGCCTGCGGCGTGGACCCCGACCCCGGCCTGGTCGGAGAGCTCCTGGACATCGAGGGGAGCTTGCTATCCGCGACCGTTCACCTGTACGACGATTCGATCCCCGTCCTTCGAGCCCTTCGGGCCCGGGGGGTGCGGACCGCGGTGGTCAGCAACTGCTCGCGGTCCACCCGGCCGGTCGTGGGCCGGCTCGGCCTGGAACGCGAGGTGGACGCCGTCGTCCTGTCCTTCGAGGTGGGCGCGGCCAAGCCCGACCCCGCCATCTACCTCGCCGCGCTGGACCGGCTGGCCGCCCACCCTGCCGAGACCGTCTTCGTGGACGACCAGGCCACCTATTGCGATGGGGCCGCCGCCCTAGGGATGCGGACATTCCTGATCCGGCGAGCGGTGGACCAGGGTGAGGTGCCCCGGGCCGACGGCCATCCGGTCATCCACGACCTGGGCGAGCTCCTGGCCTGACGTGCGCTTCGCCGGGGCCCGGCGACGCGTCGCGCCCCGGGTGCTACCCGAGGCCAACGTTCCTGCGGATCTCCTCCAGCCGGGCCACCCGGGCCTCCATAGGCGGGTGGGTGGAGAACAAGCTCGCCAGCGACCGGGCGGCGGCCCGGCCCCGGAGGGGGTTCACGATGAACAGGTGCGCCTGGGCCGGGCTGACCGTGGCCGGCGCCGGGACCTGCCTCGACGCCGCCTCCAGCTTCCGCAGGGCCGAGGCCAGGGCGTCGGGATCGCGGGACAGGAGGGCCCCAGATTCGTCGGCCTGGTACTCCCGCGACCGCGACACCGCGAGCTGAATGATGACGGCCGCGATCGGCGCCAAGATCCACGCGATGAGAAAGGCGAACGGCCCGAGCGGGTTGTTCCGCTCGTCGCTCCCGCCGAAGAAGAACGCGAACCGGGCGAGCAGGGTGATGGCCATCCCGATCCCGGCGGCGATGGAGTTGATGAGGATGTCGCGGTTCGCCACGTGCGAGAGCTCGTGGGCGAGGACCCCCCGGAGCTCGCGTTCGTCGAGGATCTGGAGGATCCCCTTGGTGACCGCGACCGACGCGTGCTCCGGGTTCCTCCCGGTGGCGAACGCGTTCGGCTGGAGCATGTCCGAGACGTGGATCTTCGGCATCGGCATGTTCTCGGTCTGGATCAGCTCGCGGACGATCGCGTACAGCCGCGGGTACTCCTGTTCGGTCACCGGCTTCGACCGGGTCGACGCGATGGCGATCCTGTCCGAGAACCAGTACAGGGCGAAGTTGATGCCGAGCGCGATCAGCAGGAACGTCCACCCGCCCCGCGGCCCCAGGAAGGCGTAGCCGATCAGCGCGAACAGGCCCCCCAGCGCTGCGATGAGGATCCAGGTCTTGGCCCGGTTGATCCCGATCACGTGTGTTCACACTCCTTGGGGCTGCGAGGCCCCTCGTCCGTCCTTCGCCACGAGCTTACGGCAGGTTCGGGCGAACGCCCGCGCTACCGCCCGACCAGCGTGGAGAGCGTTGGGAAGTGGGCGAACGGCTGCGGATACACCCCGATGGCCAAGATGGTCACCGTGGCCAACACGACCACCCCGCTGACCAGGGCGGGGAAAGCCAGGGGCCGGTCCACCGCTGGCTCGACGAGCACCATCTCCCTAGCCACGGCCACGTAGTAGTACAGGCTGGCCACCGAGTTCAGGACCATGATCACGGCCAGCCACGGCCCCAGCCCGCCGCGCTCGATGGCCGCGGTGAAGATGAAGAACTTCGCCCAGAACCCGCCGGTCGGCGGGATCCCGGCCAGCGAGACCATGAACGTGATCATGGCGATGGCCAGCACCGGCGCCCGGCGGGCCAGCCCGGCGAAGTCGGCGATCTGGAGGCCGGGGAACTCCCGGGACATCGCGATCACCACGGCGAAGGCCCCCAGGTTCATGACGGCGTAGATCAGGATGTAGGTCGTGGCGGCGGCGAAGGCACTCCGGTTCACCCCCGCGTTCGCCGAGACGAGGGCGAATGGCAGCAGCATGTACCCGGCCTGGGCGATGCTGGAGTAGGCGAGCAGCCGGACGATCTGGCGTTGCTGGAGAGCCACCAGGTTCCCGATGGTCATTGTGAATACGGAAAGGGCCGCGAAGATCGGGGTCCAGAACTCCCACTGCGCGGGGAAGGCCACGAACATAAGCTGGAGCAACCCGGCGAACCCGGCGGCCTTGGACGCCGTGGCCAGGAACGCCGCCACCGGGACGGGCGCCCCCTCGTAGGTGTCGGGCGCCCAGAACTGGAACGGGAACGCCGAGACCTTGAACGCGAACCCGGCCACGATGAACAAGATGGAGGCCAGAACGACGGCCTCCTGCCCGTCGGGAAGGCCCCCGGCCAGCGCCTTCCCGATGGCCGAGAGGTTCGTCTCCCCGGTCACCCCGTAGATCAGGCTCATCCCGTACAGCATCACCGCCGAGGACAGCACGCCGATCAGGAAGAACTTGATGCCGGCCTCGTTGGACCGAGGGTCTGTCTTCCGGAATGCCGCGATCATGAAGCCGGGCGCCGAGACCAGCTCGAGGGAGATGAACAGCATCAGCAGGTCCCGGGAGGACGGCATCAGGAGACAACCGAGGAACGACGTGAGCAGCAAGAAGTAGTACTCGCCCTGGTACCACTGGCCTTCCCGGAAGTAGCGCAGGGAGACCAGCAGCACGACTAGGGCCACCGACAGGAAGAAGATCTTGAAAAGCAGGGCGAAGTTGTCGACGACGAACATCCCGGCAAACGTCGTCCGATCCGAACCGATCAGGGTCAGGGTGGCGATCAGCGCGGCCACCACTCCCAGGAAGGACAGGGGCATCGCCATCCACGCCCGCCTGGGACGGGCGAACGCGTCGGCAACCAGCACCAACAGGAGCGTCCCGGACAGGATCAGCTCGGGGAGGATGGCGTGGTAGTCGATCCTCATCGCGCCTCGTCCGCCTCCGCTACCCGCCGAACAGGCTCATCAGGCCGGAGACGGCTCCGTCGGTGACCCCGAACACCAGCCGGGGGAAGATGCCGAGGGCCACGATGGCCATCAGGAGCGGCGCCCACGAGATCCACTCCACGGGTGCGATGTCGGGGAGGGCGGCCTCCTTCCACCGATCGGGAAGCGTGCCCATGTTCACCCGCTGGAGCATCCACAGGAAGTAGCCCGCCGTAAGGATGGTCCCGACCCCGCCGGCCACCATGAACGCCCGGAACATTGCGAGGTTGTCCGAAAGGACGTCGGCCGGCTGATACGAGGACAGGAGGGCCATGACCTCGCCCCAGAACCCGGCCAACCCGGGAAGGCCGAGGGAGGCGATGGCCACGAAAGCGAAGACCCCGCCGAGGTACGGCAGCTTCTGCATGAGCCCGCCGCCGAGGTCCGCGATCATCCGCGTGTGGTACCGGTCGTAGATCGAGCCGACCAGGAAGAACAGCATCCCGGTGATCACGCCGTGCGCGACCATCCCGAAGATCGCCGCGTTGATGCCGATCGGCGTGAGGGTGGCGATGCCGAGCATCACGAAGCCCATGTGTCCGACCGAGGAGAACGCGATCAGCCGCTTCAGGTCCTTCTGCGCCAGGCACGCGAGCGCGGCGTACACGATGGCGATGACCGCCAGGCCGCCGATCCACGGGGCCCATGCCCTGGCCGCATCCGGGAGGACCGGCAAGGCGATCCGGACGAACCCGTACGTCCCCATCTTCAGCAGGATCCCCGCCAGCAGGACCGACCCGACCGTGGGAGCCTCGGTGTGGGCGTCGGGCAGCCACGTGTGGAACGGCCACATCGGCACCTTGATGGCGAACCCCAGGAACACCCCGGTGAACGCCACCAGCTGGAAGGTTCGGCTGAAGCCGCCGGCGGCTCCGAACTCCTGGAGCCTCAGGATGTCGAAGGTGTGGGGGTCGGAGCGGAAGTACATCCCCAGGAAGGCCAGGAGCATGAACACGCTTCCGAACAGCGTGTACAGGAAGAACTTGATAGCCGCGTACTCGCGGTTGGCGCTCCCCCAGATCCCGATCAGGAAGTACATGGGGACCAGGACCAGCTCCCAGAAGATGAAGAACAGCATGAGGTCGAACGCGATGAACGTCCCGGCCATGCCGGTCTCGAGCACCAGCTGGAGCGCGATGAAGGCCTTCGTCCTCCCCGGTTCGGGGACGAACCGCCAGCTGTACACGGCGCACAGGAAGGAAAGGGCCAGCGTCAGCACGTAGAGCGGCAGGCTGATGCCGTCGATGCCCACGTGGTACCGGGCCCCGATCACGGGGATCCACCGGCTGTCCACCTGGAACTGGAGGTCCTGGCCGGCCCCGTAGTCGAATCCGGCCGCGATGGCCACTCCGGCCAGGAGCGCCGCTCCCGTGATCAGGATGCCGAGGCCCCGGATCATCCGGTCCCGGTCCCTCGGCATGAAGGCGATCGCCACGGCACCCGCCAGGGGCAGGAACGTGGCGATCGTGATGGCCCAGTCCTCCCACCCGCTGTTCATCCGGTCTCCCTCTCTCCCGGCATCTCGGTCAGATCCTGGTGATGATGATGGCCATCACCACCACGCCCGCGAACAGGAAGGCCGCGTACCGCTGGACGTTGCCCGACTGGATGTACCGCAGGATCCCGCCGGTGAACCCGGTGGCCTGCGCGATGCCGTTCACGACCCCGTCGATCACGGTGAGGTCGAACCCGTCCACGCCGTCGGAGACGCCCCGGGTCAGCTTGGCCACGCCGTTCACGATCCCGTCGATCACGGTCCGGTCGAGCCAGGAGACGGCGGCCGACAGCCGGTACTGGATGGGCCGCACGATACCCCGGAGGTAGAGGTCGTCCAGGTAGTACTTGTTCTCCAGGACCGCGTACCCAGGCCCCAGAGCGCGCAGGGGCTCGCGCTCCCTCCACCGCGCGTACAACGAGTACCCCGCGTACAGCCCTAGGCCGGCGCCGAGGATCGAGATCGCCGCGAACCCGTAGGAGAACGGCTCGTGCTCAACCGGCCCGAAGTGGACCCAGTCGGCGAACACCGCGGAAAGCTGCGGCGCGCCCAGGAATCCGACGACGGCCGAGCCGGCCGCCAGGACCACCAGAGGGGCGGTCATGACAGCCGGCGATTCGTGCGGATGCGCGTGCCCCCGGTACTCGCCGGAGAACGTGAGCA
>JBOGVI010000082.1:0-5523 GCA_050692695.1 Actinomycetota bacterium | reverse complement strand
GATCAGGCTGCTGCAGTCCCCCTGGTCGGCGGTGGCTCGCCTTCGGCGAGCGACCGCCGAAGGGAGAACGCGGGGGTCCAGGGAGACCGACGAAGGGAGAACGCGGGGGTCCAGGGGGTAGCAGCCCCGCAGAGGGAGATGAGGAGGAGCCCGTGACGAGACCGGGGTTCGTGTTGGAGGTCGACGAGCGGACGCCGCCGCTCCTCGTCCACGAGGGCGAGGGGTTCCGGCTCCAGAGGTTCCCCCTGGGAACGCGGGTGGTCTACCCGCCGGACCCGTTGCGTCGCATCAAGGACGTGCGGGGGGCGATCCGCGGGGCCCTGGCCGAACCCCACGACTCCGAGCCGCTCGCCGCGTTGCTGAAGCCCGGCATGAAGCTCACGATCGCCTTCGACGACATCTCGCTCCCGCTCCCGCCGATGCGAGCCCCGGACGTCCGCCAGCTCGTCCTGGAAGAGGTCATCGAGCTCGCGGCGCGCAAAGGGGTCGAGGACGTGAAGCTGATCGTGGCAACCTCGCTCCACCGCCGGATGACCGCCGACGAGATCAAGCACGCGGTGGGGGAGCGGGTGTACCGGTCCTTCTACCCGCGTGACCTGACGAACCACGACGCCGAGGACCAAGCCAACCTCACGTTGGTCGGTGCGACGGACAAGGGCGAGGAGGTCGAGATCAACACGCGCGCCGCCCAGTCCGACCTGATCGTGTACGTGAACATCAACCTGGTTGCGATGGACGGCGGTCACAAGTCGGTCCCGGTGGGACTGGCCAGCTACCGGGGCGTCCGACCCCACCACAACGTCACCACGATGCTGCACTCGAAGTCCTACATGGACCCCCGGCCCGGGCACTCGGCGATCCACGACTCGTGCGCGCGCATGGGCAAGCTGCTGAAGGACAACGGCGTGCGGATCTTCACCATCGAGACCACCCTGAACAACCAGGTCTTCCCCGAGCCCTTCGGGTTCATGAACAAGCGGGAGTGGGAGTGGTCGGTGAAGGACCAGGCCACGTACCTGGCCGCGAAGAAGGCGAACGACATGGCCCCGCCCAAGCTCCGCCACCAGGTGTGGATGCGGATCGAGTCGCCCTACGGCGTGACCGGCGTCAACTCCGGCGACACCGACGCCGTCCACGAGCGGACCCTGGCCCGGCTCCACCAGCAGCAGCTCACCGAGGTGAACGGCCAGAGCGACATCATGGTCGTGGGCCTCCCCTACGTCGGGCCCTACAACGTGAACTCGATCATGAACCCCATCCTGGTGCACTGCCTGGGCCTCGGCTACCTGTTCAACATGTACCGGAACAAGCCGGTGGTCCGGCCGGGCGGGGCCATGATCTTGTTCCATCCCGTTCCCTGGGAGTTCCACCAGGTCCACCACCCGTCGTACGTCGACTTCTTCGAGGAGGTGCTGTCGGAGACCACCGACCCCTCGACGATCGAGTCGAAGTACGAGCAGCAGTACGCCACCGACCCCTGGTACGTGCACCTGTACCGGAAGAGCCACGCGTACCACGGCGTCCACCCGTTCTACATGTGGTACTGGGGGGCGCACGCCCTGGACTACCTGGGCGACGTGATCGTGGTGGGCGGGAACCCGAAGTCGTGTGACCGGCTGGGGTACCGGGCGGCGAGCTCGTTCCGGGACGCCCTGGAGATGGCCGGCGAGACCGTTGGGCGTTCGCCCTCCATCACGTATCTCCACGTGCCGCCGCTCACGATCGCGGACGTGCGCTGATGGCTCCGAAGAAGCGCTCGTTCGCCGACGAAGTGCGAAACGTCGCCGAGGGGTTCCGGTGGGGTCGCCGGCCCGCGGTGCCTCGAAACGCGGAAACCCACACGCCGCCGCCGGAGCGGTGGGCATTCCCCACTGACTGGGCCCGGACCGAAGCCGGGCGTTCCGCTCGCGACGCCATCCTGTTGCTCGTGATGAAGCCGCTGGTGTGGAACGAGACCTCGCCCGAGGTGTTCGGCCTGGACAACCTGGAGGGCATGAGGCCGCCGGTGATGTTCATCAGCAACCACTCGAGCCACCTCGACGCCACGCTGATCCTGACCACGCTGCCGCCGACGTGGAGGAACAAGACGGCCACCGCGGCGGCGAAGGACTACTTCTTCGACGTGTGGTGGCGCTCGGCGTTCACCGCGCTCGTGTACGGGGGCTTCCCCATCGAGCGAGGCGGCGGCGAGCGGGCCACCGACAAGGCCAAGGAGCTGATCCGGGACGGATGGAACCTCATCGTGTTCCCGGAGGGCACGCGCTCGCCGGACGGGTGGGTGCAACGGTTCCGCCACGGCACCGCGCGCTTGGCCGTCGAGACGGACATGCCGGTCGTGCCGATCGCCATCGTGGGCGCGTACGCGGCGATGCCGAAGGGCCGGTTCTGGCCCATGCCGGGGCGCCCGCCGATCCGGGTCCGGTACGGCCTCCCGCTTCATCCGCGTCCGGACGAGACCCACCAGGCGCTGTCGCTTCGGATGCAGCAGTCCATCGCCGAGCTGTTCGATGAGGACCGGACGAGCTGGTGGGAGGCCCGCCGTCGCGCCGAGCGGGGCGTTACCCCCAAGCTCGCCGGGCCGGCCGGCGCGAAGTGGCGGCGGACCTGGGAGGGGTCCCGCCCCATCCGCCGAAGCGGCGAGCCTCCGGCGTGGCGATGACGCCATGACCCGGACCGGCGGAGAGAAGCGCCGTCACCTTCTGATCGAGGAGGCCATCCGGCACTTCGGCCGCGACGGCTACAACGGCGCGAGCCTCGACGTCATCGCCTCGGCCGCCGGGATCCGAAAGCAGACGCTCCTGTACTACTTCCCAACGAAGGAGGCGCTCCTCGAGGCGTGTCTGGCCGCCGCGGGACAGCGATTGGCGGAGGTCCTGACCGAGGCCTTGGCCGGCAGGGAGACCTATTGGGAGCGGGCCGAGGCCGTGATCCATGCGGTGTTCCGCCTGGCCGAGGAGTGGCCGGAGTTCCCGATGTTCGTCCGGGAGGCCGGGCGACTGGGGCCGGAGGCCTTCGAGCGGTTCGCCGACGTGCTGGACCCGCTTCGCCTGCGGGCCATCTCGTTCCTGGAGACCGGGATGAAGGAGGGGCAGATCCGCCGGCAAGACCCGGCCCTGCTGCTGTTCACGCTGTACACGGCGGTGGTCGGCTCGCTTACCGAGGCCAGCGTCCTGAGCGCGGTGGTCGGGAAGGACAAGGGCCGGGCGTCGCTGCGCCGGAGAGAGCGGGAGGTCGTGTCGTTCGTTCGAGGGGCCCTCACCCCGGAGGACGCTGCCGGCTCGCGTTCGCCGGCGACGGCCGGCTACGAGTAATACTCGATGATCAGGCGCTCTTCGATGGGCACCGGGAGCGGGACCTCGTCGCGCTCGGGCATGCGCGAGAGCGTGCCCTTCACCTCGTCCTTGTTCCGGTACAGGTAGGCGGGCGGCTCCGGCGTGATCTCCAGGGCCTCCCGGACCGAGACCAGGTTCCGGGCCTTAGGGGAGACCTCGATGGTCTGGCCCGGCTTCACCTGCGCGCTCGGGACGTCCACCCGCCGGCCGTCCACCAGGACGTGCCCGTGGGAGACGAGTTGGCGGGCCTGGCGCTGGGTGAGCGCGAACCCCAGGCGGAGGGTGACGGCGTCCAGGCGGGTCTCGAGTTGGCGGATCAGCTCCTCGCCGGTGACCCCCGTCTTGCGCGAGGCCCGGTCGTAGTAGACGCGCATCTGGCGCTCGCCGACGCCGTAGATGGCCCGGAGCTTCTGCTTCTCGAGCAGCCGGACCTGGTATTCGGAGAAACGCTTGCGGCCCCTCCCGTGTTGGCCGGGAGGGAAGGGACGCTTGTTGGCGGGGCAGTTGGGGCGCCCGCAGACGGGCGCGCCGACCCGGCGGCACATTCGATGAGCGGGTCCGATCTTGTTCATGCGGGCAGCAAGGGTACCAATCCGCCGCTGCGCGTGATCGCGGCCGATAGCATCGGGAGCCATGGACGTCGCCGACCGGGTCATTGGAAGCGTGCTGGGGCTGGCACTGGGGGATGCTTTCGGGGCCCCCTTCGAGTTCTCGCGGGCGAGGGAGGTCCCCGATCCCGTACCGGCCCTGGAGCTCACATGGATGGACCTCCCGCCTGGCTCGACCACCGACGACACCGCGATGGCCAGGAACCTGGTGCGGAGCCTGGCCGCCCGGGGCGGGTTCGATCCAGAGGACCTGGTGACTCGGCACCTGGAGTGGTTCCGGACCGGCCCGCCCGACGTGGGAAGCCTGACCCGGCGCGTGCTGAAGCGGGTTGACGAAGGCGAGGACGCGTTCGAGGCAGCGCGGGCGGTGTGGGAGGAGCGCGGTCCGGAGGTCTCGGCCGGGAACGGGTCGGTGATGTACTGCGCGCCGCTGGGCCTCGCGTACGCGAACCGGCCCGGCGAGTTGTTCGAGTTGGCTCCGCGGCTGTCGGCGCTCACGCACTACGACGGACGGTGCCGAACCGCGGTGCTCGCCGTGACTCTGGTGGTGGCCGCGCTGATTCGGGGCGAGGCGCCGGGGCCTGCCGTGGCAGCCGTGCTGCAAGCGGTCGATGACCGCGAGGGTGGCGAGGAACTCGAGTACCTGGTGGAGACGGCAGGCGGGGCGCGGAGGATGGACGGGCCCGACCAGGGCTTCTGCCTGTTCACAGCCGGCGTCGCGTTGCAATCGCTTCTGCGGAGCAGCGATTACGAGACCGAGGTCCGGCGAGCGGTGTCGTTGGGCGGGGACACCGACACGAACGCGGCTGTCGCGGGCGCACTCATGGGCGCACTCGTCGGCGAAAGCGGGCTCCCTCGCCCGTGGCTCGCGCGGCTGCGAGACGCCGACGCCATCCGCGCCGAATCGGCCGACTTGATCTCTCTGGCCGGAGGCTCGGACTAGAGTGCGGCACCCCCTACGGGTGCCGATCCGGGTGGAACCGATTCGGCTCAGTAGGTCGGACTCCCACCATTTGCCAGGGGGTGCGGCCACCACACAATCATCGCGCCGAACACCATGCCGTCCGCCGTTATCGGCGAAACCCGGAGCGATACGACGATAGCAACCGCCAGGGCCCCTAAGCCGATGGCCGAGGAGAGTCAAGAATGCTTCGCCAATCGGAACACCATCCAAAGGATGACCCAGCCGGCTGCCGCCCCGACCGCGAATCGAGCGATGTCCACATAGAGAGCTGCCGCTGTTTCGCGCTGCTCGAGGAAAGCCAAAATGGCCGAGCCCACGGACTTGAGCCGGGGCGCTCCTCCTGCTCGGAGGGATGCGTCCTGATGCGACTGCGCTGGAGCAAGATTCTCACCATCGGGATATCGGCTGCAGGCGATGGTAACTCTCGCGGCATCTTACGGCTCGCCTCACCTCGCGCGGCGCGTATTGCGCAGAGGCGGCTGAGCAGAAACATCCGAAAGGATTCGGGGAAGCTGGCCTGCTAGGGCATCTCCGGGAACGGGGCGGCGAGCGAGGGGAGGACGTGGGCGGCGCCGGCCGCGCGGAGCTCATCCTCGGAGAACTTCCCACTGGCCACCGC
>JBOGVI010000081.1:0-9803 GCA_050692695.1 Actinomycetota bacterium | reverse complement strand
GCCGGACACCGGGCCAGGGACTGGGGCCCGGCGGCGGTCGTGCTGATCGGGGGCATCGCGGCCTGGCAGGGCCTGGTCACCGCCCTCGACATCCAGCGGTTCCTCCTGCCCAAGCCCACCGAGATCGCCTCGGCCCTCCGGGAGAACTGGAACTTCCTGTGGGGCGCGGGCTGGTACACGTTCGGGGAGGCGGTCGGAGGCTTCGCAGTCGGGAGCGGGGTGGCGATCGCGACGGCGCTCGCCTTGGCGCGGTGGCGGCCTCTCGGGCGGGCGCTCCTTCCCTACGCGATCGCAGCCAACGCGGTCCCGATCATCGCGTTCGCGCCGATCTTCAACCAGTGGTTCAGCCTGGTCAGTCCGGTCCCGAAGATGGCCATCGCCGCCGTCCTCGTGTTCTTCCCGGTGATGATCAACATGCTGCGGGGCCTGACGTCCGTGCACCCGTCCTCCCTCGAGCTGATGCGCTCGTACGCGGCCGGCGAGGCGGCCACGTTCCGGCGGGTCCGGATCCCGAGCTCGCTGCCGTTCCTGTTCTCCGGGTTGAAGGTGGCGAGCGTCCTGGCCATGATCGGGGCGGTCGTGTCCCAGTATTTCGGGGGGCTCCGGAGCACGTCGCTCGGGCTGTTCATCAAGGAGAGGGCGGCGCTGGCGTTCTTCCCCGAGGCCTGGGCGGCCATCGTGGTGGCGAGCGTCCTGGGAGTGGCCTTCTATCTGGCCATCGTGCTGGTCGAGCGATCCGCCCTGCGATGGCACCCGTCGGTGCGGGGCGTCCGGGCGGGATGAGGAGGCGATGGCAACGGGGAGTTGGCGGTGGACCATCATCTGCGTGTGAGGCAAGGAGGGGGTTTCGATGCGTTCGGAAGTGGCGCGTGCTGGCGGTGGTGGCCGCCCTGGCCATGGTGGCGGCAGCGTGCGGCGAGGACGAGGCCGCTCCCGGCGGAGGTGAGCTCGAAAGCGTCACCGTCCAGCTCAAGTGGGTGACCCAGGCCCAGTTCGCCGGGTACTACGCCGCGTTGGACCAGGGCTACTACGAGGACGAAGGGCTCGATGTCACGATCCTGCCCGGAGGCCCGGACATCACGCCAGCACAGGTCGTGGCGGGCGGCCAGGCCGAGTTCGGTCTGGACTGGCTCCCGAGCGTGCTCGCGCAGCGGGACCAGGGCGTGGACCTGGTGGACATCGCCCAGGTGTTCACGAGGCCGGGGATCACCGAGATCGCCTGGAAGGACACGGGGATCGACTCGTTCGACGACATGGCCGGGAAGCGGGTCGGCGTGTGGTGCTGCGGGAACCAGTTCCCGATCTTCGCGGCCCTGACCAAGGAGGGGATCGACCCGAACGATCCATCCGAAGTCCAGATCGTGGACCAGCCGTTCGACATGAACCTATTCCTGAACCGTGAGGTCGACGCGGCCTCGGCCATGACCTACAACGAGCTGGCGCAGGTCCTGGAGGTCGAGAACCCCGACACCGGCGAGCTGTACCAGCTCTCCGACCTGAACGTGATCAAGCTCTCCGACGTCGGCACCGGGACGCTGGAGGACCTGGTCTTCGTCCGCGGGGACTGGATCGCCGACGAGGGGAACCAGGACGTCGCGACGCGGTTCCTGAAGGCATCCTTCAAGGGATGGGTGTTCTGCCGGGACAACTTCGAGGCGTGTCTGGACATCGTTCTGGCGAACGGGCCCACCTTGGGCGGGGGGCATCAGCGGTGGCAGCTGAACGAGATCAACGCCCTGATCTGGCCGGCGCCCCTGGGGATCGGGGTCATGGATCCCGCGCTGTTCGAGGTCACGGCGGACATATCGCTCCAGTACGAGGTGATCTCGAACCCGGCGTCGGAGGACGCGTACCGGACGGACCTCGCCGAGGCGGCCGTCCAGGAGCTGGAGGCCGAGGGCGTGGACGTGAACGGCGCCGGCTACCAGAAGGAGACCGTGGAGGTGACGCCGGGCGGCGAGTAGTCGAGAATCTGACCCATCAGGGCAAGGAGGGGCCATGCTTTCCTTCGGGGTCACGTTCATGCTGGACCCGCCGCCCTACCGCGTGGTCGAGTGGGCGAAGCTGGCAGAGGACAATGGGTTCGACTACGTCTGGGCTTGGGACTCCCACGTCCTGTGGCAGGACGTGTACCCGTTGTTCACGCTGATCGCCACGAACACGAAGCGGATCCGGATCGGCCCATGTGTGACGAACCCCGCGACCCGCGACGTCACCGTCACCGCGAGCGCGCTGGCCACCCTGAACGAGATCTCCGGCGGCCGGATGGTGATGGGTATCGGGCGGGGCGACAGCGCCCGACGGGTGATCGGCAAGCCGCCGGTGACCGTGGAGCGGCTGGAGGAGGCGTGCCGAACGATCAAGGCCCTGGCCGAGGGCCGGGAGGTGGACTACGAGGGCACGCCCACCCAGCTGAAGTGGGCCAAGGGCCCCCTCCCGGTATGGGTGGCGGCATACGGGCCGAAGGCCCTGCGGTGCGCCGGGCGGGTGGCCGACGGGCTGATCATTCAGCTCGCCGACCCCTACATCATCGAGTGGTCGCTCCAGTATGTGAAGGAGGGCGCCGAGCAGGCCGGGAGGCGGTTCGAGGACATCCAGATCATGAGCGCCGCGCCCGCCTACGTCACCGACGACGTCCACCACGCTCGCGAGCAAGTCCGGTGGTTCCCGGCGCTGGTGTCGAACCACGTGGTCGACCTGGTCAAGCGGTACAGCTCGACGGACCTGCCGCAGGAGCTGACCGACTTCATCAAGGCCCGGGACCACTACGATTACGCGGACCACGGGAGGACCGGCGCCGAGCACGCGTCGTTCGTCACCGACGAGGTGGTGGACCGGTTCTGCGTGATCGGGACGGCCGAGCAGTGCCTGGCCAAGCTGAAGGAGCTGGAGGCGCTCGGCGTGAACCAGTACAACATCTACTCGATGGTGGACGACCCCGCGGGGGTGATCGAGAGCTTCGGGAAGCAGCTGATCCCGGCGTTCGCGTAGACCGGTTCGCCGGGCCGACGGCCGGGGGCGATCCCCGGAGGGAGGTGGGTCGCACATGACCACGGTTCGCGCTGCCGTGATCCAGTGCTACGCCAACATGTCCAAAGAGGAGGCCATCGAGAAGCACGTCGAGTTGATCGGCAAGGCCGCCGCGGAGGGAGCCAAGGTCACGGGGCTCCAGGAGATCTTCCACGGACCGTACTTCCCGGCTGAGCAGGACCCCAAGTGGTACCGGACGGCCGAGCCCGAGGACGGGCCGACCATGACCCGGATGCGGGAGGTGGCCCGACAGCACAACATGGTCCTGGTCGTACCGTGGTTCGAGGAAGCCCAGACCGGGGTGTACTACAACTCGGCGGCGGTGATCGAGGCCGACGGGACGCTCCTCGGTAAGTACCGAAAGACCCACATCCCCCACGTCGGTCCGTGCTTCTGGGAGAAGTTCTACTTCAAGCCGGGGAACCTCGGATATCCCGTGTTCCAGACCTCCGTCGGCAAGATCGGGCTCATCATCTGCTACGACCGGCACTTCCCCGAGGTCGCCCGGGAGGTCGGGCTGAAGGGAGCCGAGCTCGTGTTCAATCCCTCGGCCACGGTGGAGTCGCTCTCCAAGTACCTGTGGGAGCTGGAGCAACCCGCCCACGCCGTGGCGAACGGGTACTGGATCGCTGCGATCAACCGGGTCGGCGTGGAGAAGCCGCTGTCGACGGCGAAGTTCTACGGGTCGTCGTACTTCTGCGACCCCCGGGGCCAGATCGTCGCGCAGGCGTCCGACTCCGAGGACGAGGTGCTGGTGGCCGACCTCGACTTGGACAAGATCCGTGAGGTCCGGGACACCTGGCAGTTCATGCGGGACCGTCGTCCCGAGACGTACGGCGAGCTCACGGAGCTGCTGCCGTGAGGCCCCCGGGGGTATCCGGCGACGACGGGGACGCGGCCGAGCTGCTGGCCCGGCACCGGGAGGTCCTACCGTCCTGGCTGGCCCTGTACTACAAGGAGCCCATCGAGCTGGTCCGAGCCGAGGGCACCCGGGTCTGGGACGGCACCGGGAAGGAGTACCTGGACTTCTTCGGCGGCATCGTGACCACGATCTCCGGGCACGTCGTGGAACGGCTGGTCCAGGCGCTCACCGAGCAGGCCGGCAAGATCGCCCACACCTCCACGCTGTACCTCATCCGGCCCATGGTGGAGCTGGCGGAGCGCCTCACCAAGCTCGCCCCCATCGACTCGCCCTCGGGGGTCAAGGCGTTCTTCGTGGGCTCGGGGACCGAGGCCATCGAGGCCGCGCTCCTGTTCGCCACGAGCTGGCGACGGTCGAACGAGATCATCGCGCTTCGGAACTCGTATCACGGACGCTCGTTCGGAGCCGTGGGTATCACCGGCAACAAGGGGTGGTCGGCGACCTCGTTCTCGCCGCTCAACGTGTCGTACGCGCTGGCCCCGTACTGCTACCGGTGTCCGCTCGGCCTGAAGTACCCCGACTGCGGGGTGGCGTGCGCCGAGGACCTCCGAAACGTGATCGAGACCACCACGACCGGCGAGCCGGCCGCGATGATCGCGGAGCCGATCCAGGGAGTGGGCGGGTTCGTCACGCCGCCCGCCGAGTACTTCCAGATCGTGAAGGGGATCCTGGACGAGTTCGGCATCCCGTTCATCGCCGACGAGGTGCAGACGGGGTTCGGCCGGACCGGCGAGGCCTACTGGGGGATCGAGAGCTACGGCGTGCAGCCGGACGCCATGGTGTGCGCGAAGGGCCTGGGGAATGGGATGGCCATCGGGGCCGTGGTGAGCAGAGCCGACATGATGGACTCGCTCAAGGCGAACTCCATCTCGACGTTCGGCGGCAACCCGCTCGCGACGACCTACGCGCTGGCCAACCTGGACCACATCGAGGAGAACGACCTCCAGCACAACGCGCAGCGGGTGGGCAAGTACCTGTTCGACGGGCTGAAGGAGCTGGAGGACCGGTACGACGTCGTGGGCGAGGTCCGGGGCAAGGGCCTGATGATCGGGGTCGAGCTGGTGAAGGACGGCGAGACCAAGGAGCCGCATCCCGACGGCGCCACCCAGGTCCTGGAGGCCTGCAAGGAGCAGGGCCTCCTGATCGGCAAGGGCGGGCTGTACGGCAACGCGCTTCGCCTGGCGCCGCCCCTCATCATCACGGAGGAGGAGGCCCAGCGGGCCATCGAGAGGCTCGACGTCGCGTTCGGCCGGGTCCAGGGGGGAGTGTGACGTGAGGACGCTCATCAAGAACGGCACCCTCGTCACGGCCACCGAGACGACGCGGGCCGACGTGGTGATCGACGGCGAGAAGGTCGCCGCCATCGGAGTGAGCATGCCGGTCGAAGCCGACAAGGTCATCGACGCGACCGACCGGTACCTCATGCCGGGCGGCGTCGACCCGCACACGCACTTCGACCTACCGTTCGGTGGATCGTTCTGCTCAGACGACTTCGGCACCGGCACGAGGGCCGCCGCGTTCGGCGGCACGACGACGGTCGTGGACTTCGCGTTGCAGGGGACCGGGGAGGGGCTCCGCAAGGGCCTCGACCTGTGGCACGAGAAGGCCCAGAAGGCCAGCACCGACTATGGGTTCCACATGATCGTGAAGGAGGTCAACGACCAGGTCCTGAAGGAGATGGACGTGCTGGTCGGCGAGGGGGTCACCTCGTTCAAGCTGTTCATGGCCTACCCCGGCGTGTTCATGCTGGACGACGCGTCGATCTTCCGGGCCATGCAGCGGGCCGCGGACAGCGGCGCCCTGATCATGATGCACGCGGAGAACGGCGGTCCCATCGACGTGCTGGTCAAGAAGTACATCGCGGAGGGCAAGACCGACCCCAAGTGGCACGGGATGTCCCGCCCCGCCGCCATGGAGGGGGAGGCCGTGCACCGCGTCTTCAAGCTCGCCGAGCTCGCGGGGACGCCCGCCTACATCGTGCATCTGACCTCCCGCGACGCATTGAACGCGGTACGCGAGGCGAGGGACCGGGGGCTGCCGGCCTACGCCGAGACCTGTCCGCAGTACCTGTACCTCTCCGCCGACGACATGGCCCGGCCCGGGTTCGAGGGCGCGAAGTTCGTCTGCTCGCCTCCGCTCCGCCCCAAGGATCATCAGGACGAGCTGTGGGCGGGCCTCAAGCAGGACGACCTCCAGATCGTGGCCACAGACCACGCGCCGTTCAACTACAAGGGCCAGAAGGACCTGGGCAAGGGGGATTTCTCGAAGATCCCGAACGGGCTCCCGAGCGTGGAGGACCGGTACACGCTGATCTTCCAGGGCGTCCACGACGGGCGGATCGGGCTGAACCGATTCGTGCAGCTCGTTGCCACGGCGCCGGCCAAGATGTTCGGGCTGTACCCGCGCAAGGGCACGATCGCCCCGGGCTCGGATGCAGACATCGTCGTGTTCGACCCGAATCACGAGCGGACCCTTTCGGCGAAGACGCACCACATGAACGTGGACTACTCCTGCTTCGAGGGCATGAAGGTGAAGGGCCTTCCCGAGGTGGTCATGCAGCGAGGGGCCATCCTGGTCGAGGACGGCGAGTTCCACGCGAAGGAGGGCCAGGGAACCTTCATCCCGCGCAGCAGGATGGGGTTCTGATCCCAAGGAGCTGGTGAGGATGAGCGCTACACGAGTGCCGGCACTGGTCGGAGGACGGTTCGAGGAGCCCGGGTCGGACGAGGTCGATCCGATCTACGACCCGGCGACCGGTGAGACCATCGCGCTCCTTCCGTACTCGACCGCCAAGGAGATCGACCGCGCCGTCCGGGCGGCCCGGGAGGCCTTCCCAGCCTGGGCGAACACGCCGGTGCCCGACCGGGCGCAGGTGATGTTCCGGTTCAAGGCACTATTGGAGGCGCGGTTCGAGGAGCTGTCGCAGCTCGTTACGCGGGAGAACGGCAAGACCCTGCCAGAGGCTCGGGGGGAGGTCCGCCGTGCCATCGAAGTGGTGGAGCTGGCGTGCGGGGCTCCCACGCTCCTGATGGGCACGAACCTGGACCAGATCGCGGATGGGATCGACGAGGAGCTGGTGCGGTTCCCGGTCGGCGTGGTGGCCGGCATCACCCCGTTCAACTTCCCGAACATGGTCCCGCTGTGGATGATCCCGCTCGCGATCGTGTGCGGGAACACGTTCGTGCACAAGCCGTCCCAGCGCACGCCGCTCTCGGCGGTGAGGATCGGTGAGCTGCTGGTCGAGGCGGGGTTGCCGGAGGGCGTGTTCAACGTGGTGCACGGGGCCAAGGACGCGGTCGACCAACTCCTCACGCACCCCGACGTCGCGGCGGTGTCGTTCGTCGGCTCGGCCGGCGTGGCCGCCTACATCTACGCGACGGGCGCGGCGAACGGGAAGCGGGTCCAGGCCCTGGGGGGCGCGAAGAACCATCTGCTGGTCATGGACGACGCGGACCTGGACAAGACGGTCACCGCCCTCATCTCGTCCGCTTTTGGGAACGCCGGGCAGCGCGGCCTGGCGGGGAGCGTGGCGGTCGGCGTGGGCTCGCTGGGCGATGCCCTGGTGCGAGAGCTGGTGGAGCAGGTGGGGCGCCTGAAGGTGGGGCCGGGCATGGAGCCGGACACCGACATGGGCCCCGTGATCCGGGAGGAGCGGAGGAAGGAGCTGATCGGCTACATCGAGCAGGGGGAGGAGGTCGGTGCCGAGCTGGTCGCCGACGGTCGCGGCGCCGGACCGTCGGACGGGTTCTTCCTGGGCCCCACCATCTTCGACGGCGTGACGCTCGACATGGCGCTGTGGAAGGACGAGCTGTTCGGGCCGGTGCTCTCGGTGGTCCGGGCCTCGGACATTGACGAGGCGCTGGATGTCCTGAACGCGAGTTCCTACGGGAACGCCGCGTCCATCTTCACGACGTCTGGGGCCAACGCCCGCGAGTTCAAACGGCGGGCCGAGGCCGGGATGCTCGGGGTGAACATCGGGGTGGCTGCGCCGATGGCCTTCTTCCCGTTCACCGGGTGGAAGAACTCGTTCTTCGGCGACCTCCACGCCACGGGCCTGGACGGGGTCCGGTTCTACACGCGGCACAAGGTCGTGACGTCGCGGTGGTGGCTGGCGGAGAAGCTGGACCACTCGCTGCCGGAGGGGCGCGGCCACTAGCCCTTCGGGTGTGGGACCTTTTCCCGGGTGTCACCATGACTGGGGGACGGGACGGGTCAGGCCTCGTCCCCATCACCGGGCGGGCGTCGCTTCATCCGTTCGGGATAACCGAAGCGGCTCGCATCGAGGACCCGCAAGCCCCGCTCCTTCACGAGCTCGCGCAGGTACGCGTCGTCGCGCAGCTCGAACCGCCTCCACTCGCCGTCCTCGGCGATCAGCACAACCGACAGCGGGTGGATCACGGTCCGGGGCTCCACGTAGGCCTCGACGCCTTGCCTCGAGGTCACGAACGCGAGGATCCCTTCTCGGTCCTCCGCGGGCCCCGGCACCTGCTTCCAGGCCCGGTACAGCTGGGTCGACCGTCGCTCCCAGTCGTAGCGACGGGGCGCGGGCCGAGCCCGGGGCGGGGGCGCGGGGGCCGTTGCCGGGCGAGGTGCGTCCCGCCGGCGCGACAGCAGGGCGCCGAGAACGAGGAGCACCACAACGAGCGCGACCAGCATCAGCCCGACGCGGACGAGCACGCCCGAAGGATAGATCGGACGCGCGCGTTCGGCCAATGCGAAGGCCGTCACTCTCGTCGAGCCATCGACGTTTCCCCGGCTTGCTCGACGGGTACCGCTGAAGCCGGCCACCTTCCCGGGGAGTGTCATGGCCAACAGCAACGACTCCATGCGGGTCCCGGCCCGCGTCATCGAGGTCAAGGGCAGGGACGACGCGTTCCGGGAGGACCTCGTCCAGAGGTGGTGAGCTCAAGCTTGATCTTCTTCTCGGTGGGAATCCGGCCTTCCCGGCGAACGCAGTGGCCGGGTCCCCGCTGCTCTCATGCCCCGTGGAGGCAGTCGACCACGGCGCCGCGCTCGCCGGGTGCAGCGCGGGGGCGTGCCTGATGGGGGAGGCGGCGCCGGAGAGCAAGACCGAGAACGTCGAGGAGGGCCTGTGGGTTCCCGGCCTCCGTTTCGTGCCGAACGCCTGCGTCGTGCAGGTGTTCGGACCCGGGCGCGTGAGCCTCACCGTCAGCGGGAAGCGGCGAGCGCTCCTCGCCGGAGAGACGTTCGACGTCGGGGAGCTCCTCCGTGCGACGTGGTGGCGATCGAGCGGAGCTCCCCTGAGGGGTCCCCGTTTGAGACAACCTGCCTACGGGAAGGCATTGGGTGGCGAAAGGGGGCCGGGGAGAGGAGGCAACCACGGTCGAGGCGCCCCCCCGGTCGAGAGCCGGGAGAGCGGAGCCGGTGAGGGGTCTCCCGCTTTACTTCGACGCACCCGGACGGGCCCAGGAACGAGACCAAAACGGGCCGTTGCAGGCCCGCCGACCGCCTATCCCTCCCCATTGCAGGTACCTTGGTCGGATGCCTCCGCCCCATCACCCATGACTGCGCGGAGACCGAAGGAAACCCCGACCGTCGCCCTCGAGCGACGATACCCGGCCACACCCGAGGCGGTCGGTATCGCTCGGGGTTCGCTGGACGACCTCGTGGCTCATTTTCAGCCCACCTGCCTCGACAACCTCAAGCTTCTCCTCAGTGAGGTCGTCACCAACGCCATCCGTCATGGCCCACAGGGCGACGACGCGTCGATCGTCATGCGGGTGGTCGTCCGGGACGAGACGGTGCGGGCAGAGGTGGCGGATGGCGGCCCGGGGTTCGCGCCACCGCGGGGCCCGGCGGCCGACGGGAGTTCCGGGTGGGGCCTGTACCT
>JBOGVI010000080.1:0-11752 GCA_050692695.1 Actinomycetota bacterium | reverse complement strand
GGCATGGGTACCATCGCTCGAGCGAGGAGCCCGACACCGGATTCCCCGCACCGATGCTCACCGACCCCCTCAGGGGGCCGAAGGGTCACCTTCTGACGGGGAACCTGCCCGAGCTCCGCGTTGACCGGCTCCGATCCTACGTTCGGTGGGCACGTGAATACGGTGACCTCGTTCCTCTCCGCGTCGGCCCGCGGAAGATCTTCCTCGTCAGTCATCCCGATCTCATTCGCCAGGTCATGGTCACGGACAGCCACAACTTCCAGAAGCCGCTCATGCTTCGGATCAATCGCCTGGTCTTCGGGAACGGACTGCTGACGGGCGAGGGAGAGCTCTGGCGAAGGCAGCGACGCCTGGTCCAACCGGCGTTTCACCACGAACGGATCGCGGGCTATGCCGAAACGATGGTCAGCAGTGCCGGGGAGCTGATCGAGGTTTGGAAGGACGGCGAGGTCCGCGACATCCACGAGGACATGATGCGAATCACCCTCCAGATCGTCGGTAGGACGCTGTTTGGAGCCGACGCCGAGAGGGACTCCGAGGAGGTGGATCGGGCGTTTCGAGTGGTCCTCGAGCGTTTCGTAGCCCATCTAAGGAGCGTCATTCCGGTTCCCGAGTCTCTTCCGACCCCCCGCAATCTCCGCCTTCGCCGGGCCGTCCGACGGCTCGACAGGATCATCTATGGCTACGTCGCGGAGCGCCGTACTGATGGGGACCACCGGGATGACCTATTGTCGATGCTCCTCCACGCAAGAGATGACGACGGCTCGGGCATGAGCGACCAGCAGCTTCGAGACGAGCTCATGACCGTGTTTCTGGCCGGCCACGAGACCACGGCGGTCGCTCTCACCTGGACCTGGTATCTCCTGTCGGAGAACCCCGAGGTGCGGCAGCGGCTCTCGGCGGAGTTGGACGCCGTGCTCGGAGAGCGGCGGCCAGTGATGGCCGACCTCCAGCGACTTTCGTACGCCATGATGATCGTGACCGAGTCCATGCGGCTGTACCCACCCGCCCCCACATTCGGTCGGGACGCCCTCCGTGACTGCGAGGTCGGGGGCCACTGCATCCCGAAAGGGTCCACCATCGTCGTGAGCCCGTGGGTCGTTCATCGAGACCCCAGGTTCTTCGAGGACCCGGAGGCCTTCCGCCCCGAACGCTGGAGCGACGGTCTGGAACGGCGCCTCCCGAAGTTCGCTTATTTCCCCTTCGGAGGGGGCCCGCGCCTGTGCATCGGCAGCTCGTTCGCACTGACCGAAACCGTGCTGCTTCTTGCCACCATCGCCCAACGATTCCGGCTTGATCTGGTACCCGGACACCCCGTCGAGCTCTGGCCGACGATCACCCTTCGACCTCGGCACGGCATGTGGATGACGGTGCGAGGGTGACTCAGAATCGGCATGTTCCAAGTCGTGGGCCGCCGCAGATGGATTCCGCCGCAGAACGTCTGACCAAAGCGGCCACCAGTGCGTTACGCGGTCTTGGTTACCGAGTGTGGGTCCCCACGAGTACGGTCCGGCTGCGCGCGGCTTCGTTCGCTTGCGACGGTAACGATCCGTCCCCCGGAAGTCACGATCCGCCGAGCATCAGACGACGAGGTGAAGCTCCCTGCGAGCTAAGGTTGGTGTGCTTATGGGTCGTGTCGGTCCTCCGGCCACAGCGGACCCCGTGGCTCATGTCCAGATGGCGGTGGAGCCATCACCGTATCGTGGAGGGTCCGGAGGGCAATCCGCATTGGCAGCAATGGCCCGGCTGGGGGTGCAGTATCCGGAAACACTCCGGTGCGCGCCGAGACCGCGAACAGTGGACTCCCTCTCAGGATACCGCGAGATGGTCGACTTTCCTCGGGCCCGTGGCCCACTGCCTTCCTCCTGCATCGTGCGGCCGTACGAGAACGCATGGCCGAGAGGAAGGAGACCGAGATGCGAAAGGCCATCATCCTCCTGGGAGCTCTGGTCCTCGCCCTGGTGACAAGCGTCGGAGCCGGCGCCAGTCCGGCGTCTGTGGCCGTCCGAGGGGGGGAGCAGTTTGTCCCCAATGCTCTGATCCAGAGCACCTTCCGGTTCTCCCCGGGTGGTGTCAATGCGGGCAGCGGGCAGACCTTGACTTGGGTGGACGAGGATCAGGTCGCCGATGAACCCCACACCATCACCGTGGTCGATGAGGCCGACCTCCCGACAGACATCGAGGAGGTGTTCGAGTGTCAGGCCCCCGGGGAACCCTGCGGGGACGCCTTGGCCGGGCACTTCGGGGGAGGTCCGCCGGTCCTGGTGATCGAGGTCGGAGGGCCCGGACTCGACGCCCCCGGCGATTCGCTACTGCTCTTCCCGGGGGAGTCTATCAGCGCATCCGTCTCGGCACCCGCCGGATCGACCCTCTTCTACCTCTGCGCTATCCATCCTTGGATGCAGGGCTCGATCACCGTGGGATAGCCAACGACCCTCGAGTGGCGAAGTGACGGTCCCCGGCCGCCCTGACTGGCCGGGGGCGGTCACTTCCCCACGGGGAAGCTTGGCCTGTCCGGCGATCCTGGTGGACAGCATGTAGGGCCGCCCGGCATCAGCGGTCGGCTGCCAGGACCGGACCGCCACTCCGGGTGGCAGTCCGGATGCTTCGGCCCTCCGACACCAGCCGTACGTGCACCATTCAGCAACAAGCTGCGCAGTCGCCCACTCGGCGCCCTGTCGCTCAAGGCCGACTCATCGACGTCGACGAGGGCCAGGTTCGTTCTCCTCGCCGAGAGCTGCCGCGCGCCAGCTCCGATACGATCGCTCCCGCCGAGCCGGTGATGAGGACGGTCTTTCCCTTGATCTCCCATCGCCCCGCGTCATCGGTCCTCGCTCCCTCCTTCGGAGCTCGGGCGGGAGGCCTCGGTTCGTCGGCGGTCACGAGCGGGAGCCGGCCCGCAACACCTCGAAGGATCGCTGGTCGTCTTACTCGGTGACCCCCGTCGGTCTTCGACGTCGCGATCGATGGCCTCAGCACGGCGGGCCCTTTCCGAGCAGCTCAGCACTCGGGGAGTCGGTCCCCATGCCGGAGAGCTGGATCAGTACGGAGCCGCAGTTGTTCGATTCGTTGGCCTCGAGGATCGTTTCGTCGGGGTCGACGATCGTCTCGAGCAGGTAGAGGCCGTCGGTCAGGCCGGTGACCTCGATGTACTGGTCGGGGAGGTACCACTCGTACACGTCCGCCCAGCCGGCCGTGATGCCCTGGACCAGGTAGTCGTTGTCCTCGTCGCTCTCCGTGGGGAACAGGCAGTCGGGCGCGTTGTAGGTGCGTGGCCCGTCGCCCTTGTCGGCCCAGGCGTCGATCTCGACGTCCACCACGCAGAAGCTGACCTTCCGGCCGCTCGTCACGGGCTCGGGCCCCAGCTGCTCGCCGAGCTCGTTCGAGCTCCACAGGTTCGAGACGGCGAACGACGTGAAGTGGACATGGTCGTGGGTTGGGTGGAACTCCCATTCGCCGGCCTGGAGCTGGTCGAAGTGTGCCGGGTCGTCGCTCCAGAAGACACGCTGGAGGACATCTCGCTCAGTAGATGACGGGTCGTGCGGCAGAACGAACCGGAGCTGGAGGGGGCCCTCGCCCACGTTGGCCAGCACCTGATCGAACCGCAGGCAGGTCTGCGCCTCTTCCTCTTCTTTCTCGCTCGGATGACAGCTCTCGCCGGGGATCGGATTCTGCTCGAAGAAGATCGGCGGGGGTGTGTCGAAGGTGACGTTGCGCTGGGGCCGAGATGCCAGATCGGGCAGGAGCCGTCGCAGGGGCTTGGCCTTCGGGCCGTGCTCGACCTCCGCCAAGCCCTCGTACTCGACAACGGGGCTCGGGGATGTCGGGTCAAACGCCACGTAGATGCTGTACAGGCCGTCCGAGGCGGACGGGATCAGCATGGACTGAGCCGTCGAGATGATGCCGGCCGAGGCCGCCACCAGGGTCCCGTCCCGGTAGACGTACAGCAGGAGATTGTCGGTGAGGGCCGCGTCATTCGGATCGACGGCGGCCGTCCATCGAATCGCCACCTGGAGGCCGCCCGGCTTGTGGTCCCACACCCCGTTGGGAAGATCGAGGGTGAGGTCGAACCGGTCGCAGGAAACGGCCTGGCACTCGGGAACCTCGCCAGACGGTGGAGCCTGCCCGTCCACCGCTCCCGACCACAGCACGGGATGGGACCTCTTTTTCAGCGTGCCGCCCTTGTTGTCGCCCAGGGCCACCCCCGCGGTCAGGGCGAGCACCACGAGCACCTGAAGCCCAATCAGGGCAGTTGATCCTTTCCACACCCGCATCGCCAACCCTCCCCTCGTACGGCTCTTCGGTACAGCGCCCCCGCAGGACGGCGTGTCTTGAGCGCGGCCGCCCGTCGCGACCGCAACCTGCGTGATCTTGGGCAATCATCCGCCACCTTCCCCGTCCCCGGGGATCCGAGAAAGGTACTCGAATCCCTAGCGGCCTTTCTCGAAGCTCACGACGACGACACCGATCCCGTTCTCCACGACCTGCACCAGGAAGTGGAGCGAGAAGCTGGAGCCATCGGAGGCCTTGGCCCTCCGCGATCAGGAGGTCGCCCAGGAACACCTGCACCAGCACACTGAAGAGGAAGAGCCAGCCGACGACGAGGTGGACGCGCAGGGCCCACGAGGTGAACGCACCGCGACTTCGGGTCACGCCCGCTTCGGCTCGGTCCAACATCCGCATCGGTGACGCCCTTCGGTTCAGGCGTCGCCGAGGGTAGCTGCTTGAGGATCGCTCGTCGTCGGGGCCAGCCCCGGTTCGATCTCAGGGCTAGCCCCGATGGAGCCCGTGTGCTTCGATGGGACGATCCTTCCGTGGCGAAGACCGTCCTGATCGTCGACGACCACGCGGGGTTCAGGTCCTGGGCCCGAGCGTTGCTCCAGGCCGAGGGATATCAGGTGGTCGGTGAGGCCGAGGACGGGGCATCGGCCATCTCGGCGGTGCGCGAGCTCCGACCCCGAGTTGTCCTCCTCGACGTCCAGCTTCCGGACATCGACGGGTTCGAGGTAACCAGGCGGCTGCTCGGGGGCAGCGACGCACCGGTGGTCGTCCTGATCTCGAGTCGCGATGCGTCCGACTATGGACGGCGGGTCTCCTCGAGTGGCGCTCGGGGCTTCATCGACAAGGGGGAGCTCTCGGGGGCGGCGCTGGATGTGCTCCTCGAAGGAGGCGGGCTCGACGATCTGGCGCCGGGCTCGAGCGATGGGGAGGGCCCATGAAGACCCGCACCGCCTCGGTGATCGCCTGGGGTTCCACCGCGCTCTACGCGGTTCTCATCTCGACCGGCCTGACCTTGCAGGCCGTGTCACGCGTCCCCGAGGACCCCGTCGGAGGCATGCCTTGGCTTGCCGTTACCTCGGTCGCCTTCCTGGCCTCGTCCGTGATCGGGAGCCTGATCGCCTTCCGAAGACCCTCCAACCCCATCGGGTGGATCGTCTGCGGTCTCGCCCTCG
Source organism: Actinomycetota bacterium (assembly GCA_050692695.1). Classification (GTDB taxonomy): domain Bacteria; phylum Actinomycetota; class UBA4738; order UBA4738; family HRBIN12; genus AC-69. Next base: position 6,299 of record JBOGVI010000080.1, on the reverse strand, counting down.
TGTGGGCGATCGAGCACTTCGCGTTCGGCTACGCCGCCTACGCCCTGGTCGCCCATCCCGGCTCGCTCCCCGCCGGGATGCCGATGGCCCTCCTGTCCACCACGATCTTCTTCGTGGCGGAGTTCGGCATCGTGCTCCTGTTCCTGCTGTTCCCGAGCGGCAGACTTCCCTCGCCTCGCTGGCGAGTGGTCGTGTGGACGGCCCTGGGAGCCCTGACGGTCCTCCTGTCGCTCACGCCCTTCGACCCCGATGCAGTCGAGAACCTCGGCCTCGAGAACCCGTGGGGCGCTCGCGGTGTCTTTGCCGCGGTCGGGCTTCCAGTGTTCTTGATCGCCTTCCTCGCGCAGTTCGCCATTCTGATCGCGTCGGCCGTCTCCCTCATTGTCCGCGTTCGGGCCGCGCACGGGGAGGAGCGCCAACAGCTGAAATGGCTTGTGTACGCGGCGTCGTTCCTGCCGATCGGGTTCGGGTTCGTCTTCTTCGGGTCCGGCACAACGCCACACGCCATCGGGATCGTGTTCCTCGCCTTCGCCCTGATCGGCTTCCCCGTCGCCTGCGCCGTCGCGATCTTCCGCTACCGCCTCTACGACATCGACCCGGTCATCAACAGGACCGTCGTGTTCGGTGCACTGGCTGCGTTCATCACTGCCGTGTACGTGGTGGTGGTCGTCGGGCTAGGGCAGCTCCTCGGGACCCGCGGGGAGCCGAACGTCGGCTTGTCCATCCTCGCGACGGTCGTGGTGGCGGTGGCCTTCCAGCCGGTGCGCGAGCGGGTCCAGCGCTTCGCCAACAAGTTGGTCTACGGGCGGAAGGCAACCCCCTACGAGGTCCTCTCGGCCTTCGTCAGCCGGATGGGGGGGACCTACGACTCCGAGGAGCTCCTGCCCCGGATGGCCAGGATCCTGGCCGAGGGCACCGGGGCGGCCAGGGCCGAGGTGTGGCTGACGGTGGAGGACGTGATGCGCCGCGCCACCGCATGGCCCGAGGCGCCGCCCTCCGAACGGCTTCGAGTGGAGGGCGGCGAGATCCCGGCCTTTCCGGGCTCGACCAAGGCTGCGCCCGTCGCCCACCAGGGCGAGCTGCTCGGGGCCCTCACCATCACCAAGCCCCAGGGGGAGCCCCTCACCCCGGCCGAGGACAAGCTCCTCCTCGACCTTGCCTCCCAGGCCGGGCTTGTCCTTCGAAACGTCCGACTCATCGAGGATCTCAAGGCCTCCCGCCAGCGCCTGGCGACGGCCCAGGACGCCGAGCGAAGACGTCTGGAGCGCAACATCCACGACGGGGCCCAGCAGCGGCTGGTTGCCCTTGCCGTGAAGTTCCAGCTCCTCGAGCGGATCGCGGTGGGCGATGCCGACAAGGAGGCGCTCGCACGACTCCACTCCGAGACGACCGACACGCTCTCGGAGCTCCGAGATCTGGCCCGAGGCATCTACCCGCCGCTCCTCGCCGAGCGGGGCCTGGTCGCCGCCCTTGAGGCCCAGGCCCACAGGGCCGCGGTCCCCGTGGAGATCGAGGCCGACGGGATCGAGCGCTACCCGCAGGAGGCTGAGGCGGCCGCGTACTTCTGCTGCCTCGAGGCCCTGCAGAATGCCGCCAAGTACGCGAACGCGGGATGGGTGGTGGTCCGCCTGTCGCACGCGGACGGCTCCCTCGCGTTCATCGTGGAAGACGGCGGAGTTGGCTTCGACCCCGCGAGCACCCCACGTGGGTCGGGCCTGCAGAACATGGCCGACCGAGTCGAGGCCCTCGGCGGCCTGCTCGAGGTTCGGTCGGCCCCCGGGGAGGGGACGGTCGTCTCGGGGCACGTCCCCGCTCGCGCGATGGAGGGCGTCGGATGAGGCCACGAACCGCCCCCCGCCTGGCGTGGTTCGTGTGGGGACTCGTGGTACTGCTCGCGGCGCTCGACCTCGCGCTGAGCGCCGTGGACAAGACGGTAGCGATGTTCATCGGCGACCTCTCCCTCACTGCGATGACTCTGGGGATGGGAACGACCGGTGCCCTCGTCGCTTCCCGTCGGACGTCGAACTCCATCGGGTGGCTGCTCCTCGGCATCGGGGCTTCCTCCGGAATCGCGTCGCTGGCAAAGGAGTACGCGATCCACACATTGATCACCGACCCCGGCTCCCTTCCGGGAGGAGCGTGGGGGGCTTGGGCGGCGAATTGGGTCGCCATCGTCGCGCTTGGGCTGCTGTTGACGTTCCTGCCACTCCTCTTTCCCGATGGGAGACTGCCGTCCCGGCGATGGCGACCGATCGCCTGGTTCTCGGGGGGGCTCCTTGCGATCGGCGCCGTGACGATGGCCCTCGTCCCCGGCCCCTTCGCGCTCGCGGGCGGCCCGGCCGACCGTCTTCCCGGGCGGAACCCGGTCGGTGTGGAGGCCGCCGGCGCGGGAATGAGGTTGCTCTTGAGAGGCACCGAGCCGATCTTCGTCGTGCTCGCCGTTGTTACAGCCAGCTCCCTGATCCTTCGGTTTCGCCGCTCAGGCCGAGAGGAGCGGCAGCAGATCAAGTGGTTCGCCTTCGCAGCGGCGGTTCTGGCCGCCACAGTGTTTCTCAACGGCATCCTGGAGATGGTGGGGATGCAAGACTCGTGGATCTCCACCGCCAGCGGAATCCTCGCCTTCTCGGCGATCCCGGTCTCGCTTGGCATCGCGATCTTCCGCTACCGCCTCTACGACATCGACCTCGTCATCGCCAAGACCGTGGTGTTGGGGGCGCTCGCCGGGTTCATCACCGCCGTCTACGTGGCGGTGGTCGTGGGCCTGGGCAACCTCATCGGGACCCGGGGGGAGCCGAACGTCGCGCTCTCGATCCTGGCTACCGCCCTCGTGGCCGTTGCCTTCCAGCCGGTTCGGGAACGGGTCCAGCGCTTGGCGAATCGCCTGGTGTATGGGCGCAGGGCCACCCCTTACGAGGTGCTCTCGGCCTTCGCCGCACGAATGGGCGGGACCTTCGCCTCGGAGGAACTGCTGCCCAGGATGGCCAGGACCCTGGCGGAGGGCACGGGGGCCTCCTCTACCGAGGTTTGGCTGAACGTCGGCGAGAAGCTGCATCGGGCCGCGGCCTGGCCGGAGGAGGCGGAGCCCACCGAAACAATTCCTGTCGTTGGTTCAGAGCTCCCCGCTTTCGAAGGCGCCACACGGGCCGTCCCCGTCGCCCACCAGGGGGAGCTGCTGGGCGCCCTCGCGCTTGCCAAGCCCCCCGGGGAGCCGCTGGCCCCGGCCGAGGACAATCTTCTTGCGGACCTAGCGTCCCAGGCGGGGCTGGTCCTTCGAAACATCCGGCTCATCCAGGAGCTCAGAGCCTCCCGCCAACGCTTGGTGACGGCACGGGATGCCGAGCGTAGGCGCCTGGAGCGCGATATCCACGATGGGGCCCAACAGAGGCTGGTGACTCTCTCCCTGGCGGTGCGGATGGCCCGGGCGCAGCTCGGCCCCGAGGCCCAGCCCGGTCTGGCCGAGGGGGTGGACGAGGCGGCCGACGAGGTGAAGCTGACGCTGTCGGAGCTCCGCGACCTGGCACGAGGCATCCATCCGGCGGTCCTGACCGAAGAAGGCCTGGGTCCGGCATTGGTCTCGCTTGCGGAGCGCTCGCCGGTTCCCGTCACGCTTGCCCGGGTGCCCGACGGACGGTTCGTGCCCGAGGTCGAGGTCACCGCCTATTACGTGGTCTCGGAGGCGGTCACGAACGCCGCGAAGTACGCTCAGGCCTCCGCGATCATCGTGAGTGCCGCCCGAGCGGACGGCCGGCTGGTCGTGGAGGTCGCCGATGACGGCGTCGGCGGCGCGGATACCGCCAAGGGGTCGGGGCTCCGTGCGCTGGCGGACCGGGTGGCCGCAGTGGACGGGCGGCTCATAGTGGAGAGCTCTGCCGGTCACGGCACGAGGGTGTTGGCCGAGATGCCATGCGGGTAGTCCTGGCCGACGACGAGACCGCGACCCGCTCGACAGCTTCACGAAGCTCGGGCTGCTGCCCACGCCGGACGACCACCGGAGGGTGCTCGCGGTTCTTGCATACCTCCGAATGAACTAGCCCTTTCGTTCGCCGCAGCGCCCGCGCCTCGGGGCCAGCCCCCATATTGATTCCCGGGCTCACCCCGATGACCGGACCCCGGCCTCTCCGTACCGTCGGATCGAGCGATGCAGGAAGGAAGTTGCTGGCACATCAGCGGACGCTTCCCAACGGATTGGGAGATCCCACCCATGTCCCCGATGTTGACAAGAGTACTGGCCGTGAGCGTGGTCCTGGCACCGACGGCAGCGCTGGTCCTCACCCGAAAGCGCCTGGGCGTTTTGAAGACCGCCTCGTGGCTCGTGATTTGGGGAGGGGTCATCGCATTGGGGGAGCACGCGACGTGGGCGATGCGCTTGGCTCTCCACGAGCGCTGGTGGTTGAACCCGCACTCCAGCGTCCACTACTTCATGGCGGGGGTCTATGCGGCGATCGGTGGCCTGCTCCTTTGCGTGATCGCTCGCACGCTGCTCCAGGAAGGACGCCGTGCTGGGTGGTACGCGGTGCTCATCGCGCTCCTGATTGGTGGAGCGCTCGAGGTCGTGATGAACGGGCCCACGGGGCTGCTGCACCAGCACGGCTTCGCGTCGGGAACGACCCCGGGCGGAGAGGCCATCTTCGGGTACCCGTTCGCGTGGCTGGCTGCACTGGTGATGGCGTACAAGCCAATCTTCCGGAGGCCGGTCCGATGGACCCGGTCGGCTCGCGGTACCGAAGGCGAATTCAAGGCGTGGCCCGAACGGACCTGGATGAGCAGCCTCCCACGAACGCGGGATCGGGTTCCTTGGCGGCGAGGCCCGAACGCTCCTCGAAGAGTCATGCCGTGCTCCAAGGCTGGATCGAATGAAGCCGAAACTGCGGACGAGGTGGATCCTTGCCAACGCACTGGGCTTCTCCGTCGGAGGCGCGCTGGGCGGCCACGTGGGCCGCGTCCTCGAGGAGCCCCACGTGGGAATCACGTCCCCGGGAAGGGGAGCCCTCGTCCTCGCGATGGGCGCGGGGACCGCATTGGGCGTGTTCGGTGCGGCTGTCGGCCTCGCGCAGTGGCTCGCCCTCCGCCGGCGAGTGCCGCGCGTTGCCTGGTGGGCTCCTGCCACGACAGGCGGATGGGCGGCGGGGGGAATCGTTGCCGGCGGCCTGTCTGGGGCGATCGGTGGGGCGGTCACGAGTGTTGGGGGAGACTTCGGCACGTGGGGCTTCGTGGTCGCCGCGATCGCGGGTGTGGCGGCCATCGCCCTCCTGCCGGGGGCGCTCCAGTCGCTCGTGCTGGGTCGAGACGCGCGTTCGTGGACCGCGTCACACGGAGCCGGGCTGGCAGCGGGTTGGGCGGTCGGGGCGCCCGCGATCCTGTTCGCGGGAAACGTCCTGGGCCTCGGCCTTCCCTCGGCCGGGGCCTGGGCGATCGGCGGCCTGCCGATGGGGCTCCTGAGCGGTGCGACCACGGGGGCGCGGCTGGTTCGTTTGGTCGAGGCGCGACAAGGTGACATCGGGACTGCGGCGAGATGACGACGCGCGGATCGCCCTCGAAGACATCCTCTTCGCAACGGCACGATGTGAGACTCGCCCCGCGTCGCGACTCACACGTATCGTGCGGACCGTAGAAACGACCGGAGGAGGGTCGCATGAACCGTTCTTGGTTTCCACAGGCGCTTATCGTGGCTGCTCTTGCCGGGACCGTAGTCGCGGCCGCGTCCGCGCCGGCCGCAGCCACGCCGCCGACGGACGTGGAGATCGTCTCGCCGATCGACCTCGCTAACGGCACCGGGTCTTTCGAAGTGGTCGCGGACGACGGTGACGTGCTCTGCGACGCAGGGGCCGTCGTGAACCTCTTCTCGCTGTTCGTCGGGGGACAGAGTGGGTCCCAGGCTCAGATCCTCGTCGTTCACGAGTTCACCTGCGACGATGGGTTCGGCTCGTTCCTCCTCTCGTTGCGGGTGAGGCTGGACTTCAGCACGGGCACCACGATCGCGTGGTGGTCGGTGCTGGATGGGACGGGTGACTACGAGGAGCTCCACGGGTCCGGCTCCTTGGTGGGGACGCCTTCGTGCGGACCCGAGTGCATCATCGACACGTACACGGGAGCTATCCATAGCGGTTAAGCAGCCGCGCCACACGATCGCCCTACGACTCGGGATCCTGAGGCCCCGCGCTACTGGGGAGCCGGTGTAGACGACCCGGATCAGCGACCGGACCGAGGTGGCGGAGCTTCTCCGGATTGCTGACGGCCCGCACGGTCTGCACGAGGTCGTCGGCGATGTCGAGTGAGACCGCCACCACAGGCCGCCCGCC
>JBOGVI010000079.1:0-1871 GCA_050692695.1 Actinomycetota bacterium | reverse complement strand
CAGACCCAGAAGCGCAAGATTCTCGGTCGCTAGCCATGGCCCGGGTCGTGGTAGAACCACGGGACGTGGAACCGCGTGTCTCCGTCGTCGGGGTGGGGCACGCCGGGTTCGCGCCGATCACGGCGGGGCTGTCCTACAAGGAGCTGATGTTCGAGGCCGCCCAGCGTGCCTACGACGACGCCGCGGTCGATCCGCGGCAGGACGTCGACTCGTTCGTGTGCTGCTCCGAGGATTATCTGGAGGGCACCAGCATCTTCGATGAGTACGTTCCGGACCAGCTGGGGGCGATGCAGCGGCCGGTGCACACCGTCTCGGCGGACGGGCTGTACGGCGTGGCCACCGCGATGATGCTGCTCCGATCGGGGGTGGCCCGGGTCGTTGCCGTCGAGGCCCACAGCAAGGCCTCGGACGTCCGAACCCTGGGGGCGATCGAGCAGTTCGCGCTGGACCCCGTGTTCAACCGGCCCCTGGGCGCATCCGCCCTCGCCGTGGCCGGCCTGGACATGAACGCTTTCCTGGAGCGGACCGGGCTTTCCGAGGAGCACTGCGCCGTGGTGGCGGCCAAGAACCGGAGGAATGCACTGGACAATCCCCGGGCGGCCTACCCGGCCGACCTTGCCGCAGAGGACGTCGACGACTCGACGCCGCTTTACTGGCCGCTCCGAGAGCTGGAGGTGGCGGCCCGGGCCGACGGGTGCGTGGTGGTGGTGCTGGCCGCCGAGGAGGTGGTCCGGGACCTCACCGAGTCCCCGGTTTGGCTGCTCGGCGTGGGATGGATCTCGGGGAGCCCCACCCTGGAGAGCCGGTCGTGGGGCGAAGCGGACTTCGTTCGCCAGGCCGCCGATCGGGCGTACGCGATGGCCGGGCTGGACGATCCCGCCGAGGACGTCGACCTGGCCGAGGTCGACGACGTCTACGCCTTCAAGGAGCTCCAGCACCTTGAGGCTCTCGGCCTCGCGACCCCGGAGCAGGTCGCCGGGATGCTCGAGGATGGGGAGCTCGGGGCGGACGGAGACCTCCCCGTGAACGTGTCGGGGGGCTCGCTGGGGCAGGGGAACCTGTTCGAGGCCAACGGCCTGGCCCGGCTGCTCGAGTGCGTCGAGCAGCTCCGGGGCGAGGCCGGCGAGCGGCAGGTGGACGAGGCGTACCTCGCGGTAGCCCAGTCGTGGCGGGGGGCCCCGACCACCTCGGGCGCGGTCGTTGTGCTGGCCAACGACGAGGGGGCCGGAGGATGACCGTCGGCGGCGTCGACCACGTGTGGTTCTGGGTTACGGACATGGACCGTGCGGTGGCCTTCTATAGCGACGCGCTCGGGCTCGAGCTGATCCGGCGGTACGGCGATGAGTGGACCGAGTTCGACGCCGGGAGGGTCCGGCTCGGGCTGCACGGCGCCGGGAACGAGAAGGTCCTGCCGCACGGGGGGACCGTGGTGTTTGAGGTGGACGACCTCGACGTGGCGAAGGCCACCTTCGAGGATCGGGGCCTACGCTTCGACGAGCACCTCGGCGAGGTGCCGGGCCTGGCCCGCTACGCCTCCTTCAGCGACCCCGACGGCAACTCGATGCAGCTCATCGAGTACACGGAGGCCGAGGCCTGATGGGCCGGCGGGTCGCCGTCGTCGGCGCGGGCATGACCAGGTTCATGCGCCGCGCCCAGGAGACGGGGAAGGAGCTCGCGTGGGAGGCGGCCAGGTCCGCGCTGGACTCATGCCAGCTCACGCTGGCCGACGTCGACGCGGTCTGCCTCACCTCGGCCCCCGACGCCTTCGACGGCGTGCACATGAAGGGCGAGTACCTGTCCGACGGGGCCGGCGGAGTCGGCAAGCCGTTCATCCGGACGTACGTGGGCGGGGGCAGCGGGGTATTCACGGC
>JBOGVI010000078.1:0-1833 GCA_050692695.1 Actinomycetota bacterium | reverse complement strand
ACTGCATGCCCTCGACGAACTCGAGCTCCATGCCGAACGTGTTCGACTCCTCGACCGTCACCACGCCGTCCTTGCCCACCTTGTCGAGGGCCTCGGCGATGACGTCGCCGATCGCGGAGTCGGCCGCCGAGATGGCCGCGACGTTCGCGATCTCGTCGCGGGACTCGACCTCCTTGGCCTGGTCCTTGATGGCCTCGACGACGGCCGCCACCCCCTTTTCGATGCCGCGCTTCAGGCCCATGGGGTTGGCGCCGGCAGCGACATTGCGCATGCCGAGGTGGACCATGGCCCGGGCCAGCACGGTGGCCGTGGTCGTGCCGTCGCCGGCCACGTCGTTGGTCTTGGTGGCAACCTCCTTGGCGAGCTGGGCGCCCATGTTCTCCCACGGGTCTTCCAGCTCGATCTCCTTGGCGATGGTCACGCCGTCGTTCGTGATGGTGGGGGCCCCCCACTTCTTGTCGAGGACCACGTTGTGGCCCTTGGGGCCGAGCGTCAGCGATACCGCATCGGCCAGCTTGTTCACCCCGCGCTCCAGGGAGCGCCGGGCGTCCTCGCTGAACTTCAGTTGCTTGACCGGCATGGAACCTCCCGACTCAGATGGATCGGGGGCCCGACGCATGGCGCGCGAGCCCCGGGGTTCGAACCCCTCCGCCGCTACTTCTTCTTCTCGACGACGGCCAAGACGTCGCGGGCCGAAAGGATGAGGTACTCCTCGCCCTCCACCTTGACCTCGGTGCCGCCGTACTTCGAGTAGATGACGCTGTCGCCGGCCTTGACGTCGACCGGGACCCGCTGCCCCTCCTCGAACCGCCCGGGGCCCACCGCGACCACCTTGCCCTCCTGGGGCTTCTCCTTGGCCGTGTCGGGGATCACGATCCCGGAGACGGTGGTCTCCTCCTCCTCCTGGGGCTTGACCACGATCCGGTCCTCCAGGGGCTTCAGGCTGAACTGCTTGGCCATCCCTTCCTCCTTGCGGTCTCCTTGGCTCTTAGCACTCTGCCGTCGCGAGTGCTAACAGGATACCCAGCGGAGTGCCGGGGGTCAACGAGCTCTGGGGCGGGAGTGACGTCGTTTCGGGACATGAAGGAGGCGGGCGGGGTCGTCCCCGCCCGCCTCGGTTCTCCAGCCTGATTCCCGGCGATCCGGACCGTGCCCCTCACACCGTCCGGCCAGCGTCCTCCCACTCATCTCCTGCGGTCCGGACGCAGGCCAGGGCCTGTCCCGGCCGGACCGGCTCGCCCTCCACGGCCAACCACAGCTCGAAGATGCCTCCAACTGGTGATACGAGCGGGACGTCGGCCCCATTGCCGGTGAGGCAGCCGACCACGGCGCCGGGCTCGACCCTCCCGCCCTCGTCGACCCGCTCGCGGTGAAACCTCCCCCATGCCGGCGCGACGATGAGCCGCTCGGGGATCGAGAAGAATTCCCCCTCAGGGTCCGCCTGGCCCATGGCCGTCTCCCCTCGCCACTACGGACCCGTCGGGCGCTGCGGCGTCGAGCAATTCCCGGCGCACCTGCTCGATCTGCGTCAGCAGCGCCTGCAGCGAGAGGAGCCGCTCGGCTCGCTCGGCCGGGTCCCGGGGCCACAGCGCCGCCGGCTCGTCGAGTCGCGAGAGGATCTCGAGGGCCAGCCGCATCTGGTCTCGGGCCTTCTCCACGTGGGACCGGCATTGCACGAAAGCCGTGGCCGCCCGGTTGAACGTCCTTGGGATCGGCCTCTCCGTGCCTCGTGGCTCAGTCTTCACCCGCCATCACCTGGCTCTCCGTTGGCTCGGTCCTTCCTCCGGTGGCCGTCCCTTCGGACATCGTCTTGCCCGCGAGGAACCGCCGGAT
>JBOGVI010000077.1:0-4844 GCA_050692695.1 Actinomycetota bacterium | reverse complement strand
CCCCCGGCCTCATCCGGCCCGACGTGCCGGCACTCCTTCCCGATGACGATGGCGATCTCTCCCTCGTAGTTCAGGTACCGGCATCGAGGCGGGCGGATCACGTCGCCGTCGTGGGCGTTCAGCGCCGAGACCGGCTTGTGGAAGTAGGTCGGGGCCGGGGGGAGCGTGGCCAGGAACTCCTTCACCCGGCTCTCGTAGTTCAGGTGGATGCAGATGATCTTGGTTGGCTCGCAGGGGGGAAGGTGGACGGCGCCCTCGACCGGCGCCCGACGTCCGTCGGGGGCGACCAGCTCATCGCCCTCCCGCGTGACGGTGGTGGGCTCGCCGTCGAGGAGGATGCGGCGGGTCTCCAATCTCGCCTCCGTTCGCTCGGGTACCCCGGGTAGTATGCAGCGCATGGCGGAGCTGAAGGGGTTCATGCCGCCGCGCTCGCCGGAGGGCCGGGCCTCGGTCGTCCCGCCTCCGCCCTGGCACTACTCGGGCGACTTGCTCGCCATCGAGTACCGCACGGACCCCGGCCGTGTGGCCGAGCTGCTGCCCGACCCGATCCAGCCGGCTGACGACGACCCCGGAGCGGTCGCCGTCATCTTCGCCGACTGGCAGTCGTGCTCCGGCTCCTTCGAGGAGCTCCTTGACCCGGCGCGCTCGCAGTACAAGGAGTGCTTCGTCGTAGTGCGCTGCAAGTACCGCGAGGAGCACTACTCGCGGTGCGTGTACATCTGGGTGGACAAGGACTTCGCCCTGGTCCGGGGGTGGCACCAGGGATATCCGAAGAAGCTCGGCTCCATCTGGATGACCCGTCCCGTGCGGTACGGGAAGGCCGGGCCACGCCTGGAGCGCGGCGGCCGGTTCGGCGCGAGCGTGTCGGTGCACGACCGGCGGATCATCGACGCGGGCTTCACGATTACCGGCCCCTCCGACACCGCCGGCTTCGTCAACGCCCTCCCCATGCTGCACACCCGGTACTTCCCCTCGATCGAGCCGGGGGAGAAGGCCTCCCTGGACGAACTGGTCACGATGAAGAGCTACGACTGGGAGGGCTCGGAGGTCTGGCAGGGGGAGGCCGAGCTCACCTTCCACGAGTCGCCGGTCGAGGAGCTCACCCGGATCGCCCCCAGGGAGATGATCGGGGCGTACCACCGGAGCGTGGGCGTCTCCTGGGGCGGCGGTACCAGGCTCGAAGACCGGGCGTAGGCACCGATGAGGCTGGTCAGGTTCCGGTTCGCCGACCGCATCGCCACCGGTGTCTTGGAGGACGGCTCGATCAACGTCCTCCAGGGGACGTTCTTCGAGAACCCCTTTCCTTCCGGCGACGAGCTGCCTCTGGACGACGTGCGGCTCCTGGCGCCGGTCCTTCCGTCCAAGGTGGTTTGCTTGGGGAAGAACTACGCGGCGCACGCGGCGGAGTTCGGAGGCGAGGTCCCGGAGGCGCCGCTCGTGTTCCTCAAGCCCTCGACCAGCATCTCGGGCCCCGGTGACCCCATCCCGCTCCCGCCGATCAGCAGCCGGGTGGACTACGAGGGCGAGCTGGCCGTGGTAATCGGCCGGATCGCACGGAACGTCAGGGCCGAGGACGCCGGCCTGTACATCCTTGGGTACGCGTGCGGGAACGACGTCACGCTGCGTGACCTCCAGAAGAAGGACGAGCAGTGGACCAGGGCCAAGGGGTTCGACGGCTCGTGCCCCCTCGGCCCGTGGATCGAAACCCAGCTCGACCCGAACGAAGTCCACCTCGAGACCCGGGTGAACGGCGAGGTCCGCCAGTCGGCGAACACGTCGGACATGGTGTTCGGGGTAGCCACCATCATCGAGTTCGTCACCGAGTTCATGACGCTCCTGCCGGGGGACGTGATCATGACCGGCACGCCGGAGGGGGTGGGCAAGCTGGAGCCCGGCGACCGGGTCGAGGTGGAGATCGACGGGATCGGCGTGCTGGCGAACCCGGTGGAGGTCCCGACGAGCGCGCGGGCGAGCGGGCGGAAGTGACCGTCCGCACCCGGTTCGCGCCGGCTCCGAGCGGCTCGATCCACGTGGGGAACGCCCGGACCGCGCTTTTTTCGTGGCTCACGGCCCGTCATCACGGTGGTCGGTTCGTGATTCGGGTGGAGGACACCGACACCAGCCGGGTCACCGAGGAGGCGGTGCACGGCCTGATCGAGTCCCTCAGGTGGCTGGGGATCGACTGGGACGAGGGCCCCGACGTGGGCGGCCCCCACGCGCCGTACCGACAGTCCCAGCGAATCGACCTCTACCACGGGCACGCCGAGCGACTCGTGGCCCAGGGCGATGCCTACCCCTGCTACTGCACCCCCGGGGAGCTGGAGGAGCGCAGGAAGTCCGCCCTGGCCCGGGGTGAGGCTCCCGGCTACGACGGCCGGTGCCGGAACCTTACCGACGCCGAACGCGACGCGTTCGAGGCCGAGAGCCGTCCGTTCGCGCTCCGGTTCGCCATGCGCGAACGCGACTTCACCGTGGCCGACCTGGTGAAGGGCGAGGTCCACTTCGGGCCCGGGGATCTGAAGGACTTCATCATCCTCCGCTCGGACGGATCGCCCACGTTCCTCCTCGCGGTAGCCGTGGACGATCTGCTGATGGGCGTGACCCACGTGATCCGGGGGGACGACCTGCTGGCCGCCGCGCCCCGGAACGTCGCCGTGATCCAGGCGCTGGGCGGGACGCCGCCCCAGTTCGCGCACCTGCCCCAGGTCCTGGGCCAGGACGGGAAGCCGCTGTCGAAGCGGCACGGCTCGACGTCGGTGGAGGCATTCCGGGAGCAGGGGTTCCTGCCGGAGGCGCTGATGAACTACCTGGCCCTGCTGGGGTGGTCGAAGGACGAGAAGACCACGTTTCTGTCGCGCGAGGAGCTGATCGAGTCGTTCGAGCTCGGGCGGGTATCGAGCAACCCCGCGGCGTTCGACACGCAGAAGCTGGAGTGGATGAACAACCACTACATCCAGTCGCTGGACGACGACGACCTCGCCGCGCGGTGCATGCATTTCCTCACCGAGGATGGGCTCCTGCCCGAGCCGAACGTGCTCCGCCGCGCCATGCCGCTCGTGCGTGAGCGGATGAAGCGGCTCACCGAGGCGCCCGGGCTGCTGCGGTTCCTGTTCACCGACGATGTCCGCCCCAACGAGAAATCCGCCGAGCTGATCGCAAAGGCCGGGCCCGAGTACCTCCGGCGGGCGGCAGACGCGCTGGACAACGTGGAGCCGTGGACCCACGAGGCCATCCAGGCGGCGCTGGACGAGGTGGCGACGTCGGCCGGGCTGAACCGAACAAGGGGGTGGCAGCCGGTCCGGGCCGCGGTCACCGGCTCGAACGTCTCGCCCCCGCTCCCGGAGTCGCTCGAGCTGCTGGGCCGGGAGGACACGGTGACCCGGCTCCGCGGGGCGGCGGGCTGAGGGCCGGCGCCGTCGGTCGGTTCGCTCGGAGCGGGCTCAGTCGCGCCGGCCGGTGCCCTGGGAAGCAAGGGCCGTACGGAGGGCGGCGGCAGCGTCCTCCGGCGTGACCGTGTTGATGCTCATGGCCGAGCCCAGCTCGAAACCCGCTTGCGTCGTGAGCTTAGGGAGGACCTTGATGTGCCAGTGGAAGACCTCGTCGGTGTGGCCGTTCGTGGGGGCCGAGTACATGACGAGGTTGAAGTCGGGGTCACCGCACGCCCGGCGGATCGCGCTCAGAGTTCGGATCAGGATGCCGGCCAGGTCATCCACTTCCTCGTCGGGCAGGTCGCCGAAAGAGCCCTGGTGGAACGAGGGAGCCACCCACGTCTCGAACGGCGAGTTGGCCGCGAACGGCTCGAAGGCCACGAAGCTGCCGTGCTCCTCGACCAGGCGGACCTGTGCGGCCCGCTCCGCGGCGATGACCTCGTCGTACACGCAGGCGCCGTTCTCGTCGTAGTAGCGGGTGGCGACGTCCACGCGGCGAAGCAGCCGCGGGAGGAACACCGGCGTGGCCACGATCTGCGAGTGGGCGTGGGTGAGCGACGTCCCGGCCAGGGCCCCGAAGTTCTTGAACACCACGACCGCGCGGGTGTTGGGTCCGGCGATCAGCTCGCGGTACCTGGTGCGCCAAACGTCGATGACCCGGGTCAGCTCCTTCTGGGTCATCTCGTCCATCCGGGCGTCGTGGTGGCGGGCCTCGATCACGACCTCGTGGCTCCCAACCCCGGGCATCTCGCGGAACAGCGGAGGCCCCGAGCGCGCCATCGACCCATCGCCGGACAGCGCCGCGTACAGGTTGGGGACGACGCGGACCTGCCAGTCGCCGTCCTTCGGGTCGCGGTAGATCTCCGGCGGGGTCTGGTCCTCGTTCCCGGGGCAGAACGGGCAGGACGGGTCGAGCTCGGGGAGCTCGGGCCGGGGCACCACTCCCGGCTGGTGCGGCCGGTCCGCCCGCACCGGGGCGAGGACGGCCCACTGCCGGGTGGTCGGGTCCTGCCTCAAGGTCGACATTTTGACGAACTACGGTACAGGAACGTATACGAGTCTCAAGGATGCCTGGGCTTGCCACCGGTGGCCCGACGACCGGAGCTTCCGAAGTGGGTCTCCGCGGCACAAGAGAGCGAACGCCCCCCAAGTCCAACGGGATGTGACCACGTCATGGCCCCGCGTCGGTGGGGCCGATACGAACCAGCGTCCCGGCCCGATCAGGCATAGTCGAGCGCGGGGTTCATGGAGGTGCCGACCGGGATGTAATCTCCGGTCGATGGTCGACCGCGGCGGGACCCGCGTTCTCCCCCTGGAGCTCGATCGGCGCTACCCGGTCGTCGTTCGCGGTGAGGGCGTCTGGGTGGAGGACGCGGCCGGGCGCCGGTATCTCGACGCCATGAGCGGCGGCTCGAT
>JBOGVI010000076.1:0-24318 GCA_050692695.1 Actinomycetota bacterium | reverse complement strand
TATCAGATCGGAGGCTCGAACGAGTTCACCAAGCGTAGCAGCGGCGAGATGACCCGGAGCCAGGCTCCGGTCACGAGCAGCAGGCCGATCGCGACCAGCAGCGAGCCCGAGACGCCCGCGATCGCGTGGTAGTGCCGCTGAAGGAAGCCGAGCCGGTGCATCAGCCCGCCGATCCCCATGCCGATCAGCACGAAGGGGACGCCCAGGCCCATAGAGAACGCGAACAGCAGGAGGGCGCTCCTCACCGGATCCGACTGCGCCGCGGCGAGCGCGAGCGTGCCGGCCAGCACCGGTCCGATGCAGGGTGTCCACCCCGCGGCGAACGCCATCCCAAGCGGGAACGCGGTGGCTCCGCCGGGCCGCACCTTGGTCAGGAGCGGACGGCGCTCCCCGTACAGCGAGGCCGACCCGACCCGGAAGGCGTACAAGAGCAGGAACACCCCGACAGCGAGGATCACGAGCCCGGCAACGCGCTGGCCGGTCGTCGACCGGACGATCGGAACGAACACCCCGGCGAACGCTCCGAGGGACGTGAAGACGACCGAGAACCCCGCGACGAACAGGATCATCGGGAGCGGCTTCGGACGAACCCGATGCGTCGGCGACGGCGCCGGTCCGGGCGAGTCGCCGGCGGCTGTGACGAACGACACGTATCCGGGGACAAGCGGCAGGACGCACGGCGAGGCGAACGCCACGATCCCCGCCGCAAAGGCGAGGAACGGCGCCCACCATGCCGTGAGGTCGAACTCGCTCATCGGAAGTCTCACGTCGTTGGACGCGGCGCCGGTCGGGATGATTCCCGCGACCGGAACCCCGGGAATCGCGGTAGCGACCGGGCGTCCTCATGAATGAAGAGTGATGCGAACCCTTGCGCCCGGCCGGTGGTTGGCGATGACGGCGGCACTCACGATCGCGCTGGCCGCGTGTGCGCAACGAGCGCCCGACGACTCGGACGGGGGCCCCGGCGGCTCCTCCCGCACGGAGGCCCCGTCGACACCGGAACCGTTGGTCGACCCGGAGGACATCATCTCGGGAGGCCCGCCGCCCGACGGCATTCCTCCGATCGACGACCCGAAGTTCCTTGCGGCAAGCGACGCCGGATTTCTCACCGACCGCGAGCCCGTGCTCGCCCTGGAGATCGGCGGCGAGGCGAAGGCCTATCCGCTGCAGATCATGACCTGGCACGAGATCGTGAACGACACGATCGGTGGTGTTCCGGTCTCCGTCACCTACTGCCCGCTGTGCAATACCGGCATCGCGTTCGAGCGGCCGACGATCGACGGCGAGCTGCTGGACTTCGGCACCTCGGGCAAGCTCTACAACTCCAACCTCGTGATGTACGACCGGCAGACGGAATCGTACTGGGCCCAGGCCACGGGACAGGCGATCCTCGGCGAGCTCACCGGCGAGCAGCTCACCTTCGTCCCGGCACGCATCCTGTCATTCGGCGACTGGCAGGCCGAGCATCCCAATGGCCTGGTGCTCTCGCGCGACACCGGCCACGAACGCCCGTACGGGGAGAACCCGTACGCCGGCTACGACAGCTCCGAGCGTCCGTTCCTGTTCGCGGGTGAGCCCGACGAGCGGCTTCCCGCCACCTCGCGTGTGCTCGGCATCGCGCGGGCGAGCGACGTGGTGGCCTTCCCGTACGGGGCCGTCGCGGAGGGCGAGGTGGGCGGATGGGCCGTCGTCATGGATGAGGTCGCCGGCAAGCCCGTCGCCGTCTTCTGGAAGGCTGGCACTGCCTCGGCGCTCGACTCGCAGGAGATCGCCGAGGGCCGCGACGTGGGCGCGATCGCCGCCTACCGACCCGAGCTCGACGGCCGCTCCCTCACGTTCGAGGCGCGGGAGGAGGGCATCGTCGATCGACAGACCGGCAGCGTGTGGAGCATCCTCGGTCGCGCGATCTCCGGGCCGCTCGCCGGCGAGGCGCTCGTGCCGGAGCTGGCGATCGACAGCCTCTGGTTCGACTGGGCGGCCTTTCACCCCGAGACCCGGATCTTCGGGCAGTCCTAGGACGGGGTCAGGTCGCGAGGGTCCCGAGCCACGTCGTGAACCCGTAGAAGGCCGTGTACGTCGCGACCCCGGCGGCGGCGATCCACAGCGCGTTCCGCGCGAGGCTCGGACGGGCGTCCACCGGACACGCACGGGCGCGCCGTCGTTGGATCCACAGGGCCGCGAGCGCGAACGCGGCGCCGGCCGACTTGAACGCCCATCCCCACTCGTCGAACAGGAGGTTGGCGAGGTCGACGGCCGCGACGGCGCTCGACAGGCCGAGCAGGACGAGCGCCACCGGGTACACGCAGCAGCCGATGCCGATCAGACCTGCGATCCCGCCGAGGACGACCGACCGCCGGGGCCGCACCGCCCCAGGGGCCGTGGGTCCGGAGGGCGCCGGAGCCCTCATCGCCGAGGAGGTCATCATCCGGATGGACGATCGCGACCGCGAGGGGATTCCGCGGTGGGTCCGTTCTCGACCTTCGCCGTGATCAGGGCGTAGCCGATCGAGCCCTCGTGCACGGCTTCCCGGGCGAGATCGACGAGGCGCAGCGCTCCCTCCACGTCGAAGACGTCTCGGAGCCCGACGCGCGCGGCGTCCAGCCCTCCTCGGATCGAATCCACCGTTGCGAGCGCGGCTTCCGGATGGGGCTCGATCACGACGTCGGTGAATCCGCCCTCGCGGAGCAGGCGCTCGTATCCCGACGGGGGCAGGGCGCCGGCGACACAGGCGACGCGGCCGATCGGCGTATCGAGCTCGGCCGGCAAGCGGTCCCGCTCCAGCGTCACGTCCGCGATCCCGACCCTGCCACCCGGCCCGAGCGCGCGCCGGAAGCCGGCGACCGCCGCGGCCTGATCAGGGAACGTGCACAGCGCGCATTCGCACAGGACGACGTCGAAGGAGGCATCGTCGACGGGCAATCGCTCCGCATCGCCCACCTCGAAGCTCACGAGGTCGCCGAGCCCCTCTTCGGCGGCCGCGCGATCGGCGGACGTCACGAGCCTCGGCGAGAGCTCCACGCCCCGCACGGTTGCTCCGCGCTCGGCCGACAGCAACCTGGCCGTCGTCCCGAGGCCGCTCGCGGCATCGAGGACGCGATCGCCCGAGCCGATGCCGACGAGGTCGGCGAGGCGCCTGGTGAGCTCCTCCCCACCGGGATGCAGCCGGCCACCGAGCAGCAGGTGAACGAGGTCGTTCCCGTACACAGCCGCGCAGCATGCCTTCACGTCCAAGGACGAGGCGCCCAGCAGATCCGTCACAGCGACCGCCCCACGTTGCGCGCGCGAGGATGGGAGCCGCCGTTCGTTGTGTCGGCGGCCACCTTCGACCCGTGGGGGCCAACCTGAAGGATCGGGAGCAGTTCGCCGGCGTTGGGCACGACACCGGGCACCTCGACGCCCGTCAGGAACGCGCGGATCTGCTCGCGATAGCCGACCGAATTGTAGGCACAGAGCGGGATGAGCCGCCCGTCAGGCGTGAGCTCCTCGACGCAGCACTTCATCAGCTGCTTCACGTTCAGGGTGTACGGATCCTGGAAGTCCTGGATCACCACCATGAATGCCTTCGCGGAGACGTCGCGAACCGGCGCCGGGAGATCGATCACGCACGTGGCGCACGCGATCTGCTCCGCCATCGACCCGGTCCCGGGGACGGCGGACGCGCTCCACAGCTTCTCGAGCGCGCCCCGGATCGCCGGGTCCGGCAGCACCCGGTTCGTCACGTAGTCGAGGTAGTCCTCGACCCGCAGCACGCGCGGGATCGGCACGACGGTCTCGCCCTCGACCAAGAGGTATGTGACGCTCCGGCACGTCGGGAAGCAGCACGGAACCGGGAAGAAGTCCGAGGCCACGAGCGCGCCACCCGTCTGCTCCACGATCCCGTGGATCACGTCGGAGTTCGTCACGCGCGTCCGGGGGTCGAACTCCGGGTGCCGGCCGGCGTGCGTCACGGGCTGGTACACGACCGAGCGCACGGCCGGATGAGCGAGCCCGAACCGGAGCACGTCACCGACCTCGTCCTCGTTCACGCCTCGCTCGACCGCCGCGACCAGCGCGACGGTCAGCCCGGCCTCGGCGCAGGCATCCAGCGCGCGGTCCTTCACCTCGCGCAGGTCCCGGCCCCGGATCGTCTCGTGGGTCTCGCGGCGCAGGCCGTCGAACTGCAGGTAGATCGAGACCCCGAGATCGGCAAGCGCGGGCGCGAACGATGGATCGCGCGCGAGCCGGATGCCGTTGGTGTTGAGCACGAGGTGTCGGATCGGCTTGGAGCGAGCAAGCGCGAGCAGCTCCAGGATGCGCGGGTGGATCGACGGCTCGCCGCCGGAGAACATCACGACCTCGGGCTCGCCCTCGGCCCGGACGAAGGCGTCGAGCGCTCCGTCGACCTGCTCGTCCGTTAGCGTGAACGCGTCGGGCTGATGCCCGGAGTCGGCGAAGCAGATCGGACAGTCGAGGTTGCACGCCGAGTTCACCTCGATGACGCCGAGGCATGCGTGCTGCTTGTGATCCGGGCACAGGCCGCAGTCGAGGGGACAGCCCTCCCGGACCTCGGTCTGGGTCTCGAGGGGGATCGTCCCGGGCTTGTTGAAGCGCATCGCCTCGACGTACATCGTCGCGTCGCCGTAGACACGGGCCTCGAAAACGCCGTGCTCCGGACAGCGCTTCCGGAGGAACACCTGACCGTCCCGTGCGTTCACCTCGGCGTCGAGCACCCGCTTGCACACCGGACAGATGCTCCTCGTGACCTCGAGGAACACCTCGTCGCGGTCCACCTTCCCGCTCTGGCGCACGCCATCCTCCCCTCGTCCCGTCTACACGGAGGACGCCGAGGCACCGGGATAGATTCCTCGTTGGTTGAAGGGGAATCGCGGGTCCGCCTCGGCGTCCGACGTTGGCGTGGACGCCGAGGCGCTTCGTCGGTTCCGGGCGAGGAAGGACGACTTCTTCGCCACGGACCCGAACTCCCCCCTGACGCCTTGGCAGCGGGCGCGGTTCCGCGGGCTCGCCTACTTCCCGCCGAACCGGACGCTCATCGTGGAGGCCGAACTCGACCCCTGCGTCACCCTTGCCGACATCGCCCTGGCGACGTCGTGCGGCGACACCGAGCGTTATCGTCGCGCGGGAGTCGTCCGGTTCGCCGTGGACGGGACGCCGGCGCAGATCAGCCTCTTCAGATCTGTCCGAGGCGACCTGTTCGTGCCGTTCCGCGATGCAACGTCGGGGACAGAGACCTACGGCGCCGGCAGGTATCTCGAGGCCCGCACCCTCGGTGACGACCTCGTGATGCTCGACTTCAACTACGCGCACAACCCCTATTGCGCGTACAGCGCGGGATGGCGGTGCCCGCTGCCGCCCGTCGAGAACCACCTCACCGTCGCGATCCGGGCCGGCGAGATGCGCTACCGGGACACGGAGCCGCCAGCGAGCGCAGACGCGGATGACGTGTGGAATCGCAGGGCACCTCCGGGGTCCGTCAAGCGGCCGAGACGCCTTCGCCTCACGACGCCCTGGAGGAGGTGACATGCGAGCGTTCGGTGCACGCGGACTCGTGCTCATGGTCGCGCTCGCGCTGACCCTGGCCGCGTGCTCCTCGGAGAACGGCGACGGCCAGGCCGCCGAGGCACCGGCGAGCGAGGGTCCCGAGGCGGACGGCGGCTGTGCCACGGGGGCCGGGCTCTCCGGACCGATCGAGGACCGAGAGACGTCGGCGGCCTCGGGCGGCGCGGTTACGCTCGGCGCGAGCGAGTTCGCGTTCTCGCCGACTTGCGTCGAGGCTGGCGCCGGCGAGGCTCTCGAGATCACAGTGACGAACAACGGGTCAGCGTTGCACAACCTCAGCGTCGAGTCGCTCGGGATCGACGAGGACGTGCAGGCCGGCGAGACGATCACCGTCGAGGTGACGCTGCCGGACTCCGGTTCCGTCCCGTTCCTGTGCAAGTACCACATCGCAAACGGCATGCAGGGCGCCTTCCTGATCGGCTGAGGCGATCCACTCCAAAGACCAACGGGAGGTGGTGCTACGTGACAACGCAGCGACTCAACCGACGCGCGTTCTTCGCACTCGCCGGGCGGCGAGGAGTCGGATTCGGGCTTACGGCTACGTCGTTGCCTGCGATCCTCGCCGCCTGCGGGGGCGACGGCGCCGGCGCGGGCGCGGCTGGATCGCCCGCCGCCTCTCCGCGGGCGACCGAAGGAACCGCGATCGTCGGGGACGTGCTCGACCACGCGCTCACGTCGTCGGACTGGCAGGGAGCGTTCGGCTGGGTACGCCTGCGGCTGCATCCGGGCGTCTTCGACGGCGAAGAGGCCTGGTACATCCGCACCGACGCGTCCGAGCAGAGCTTTGCGCGTCGCGAGGCACTCGTCTTCGTGCCGAAGATCTCGGGCCTGGCCGCCGCCGGTCTGGTCGGAGACGCATTCGTGTTCACCAACGGCGCCGACGACCAGCCGACGGTGCTCTCGAGCGAGCCCGGCCGGGATGACTACACGCCCGCCTGGCGGATCAACGAGGTGACGTGGGAGAGCTCGCCCACGCTCCTGGAGTCCGCGGCCGACGTGCAGGCCGCAGCCGACGCCGGCGATCTGACGATCGCGCCAGGCGACACCGTGGCCAACATGCCGGTCGTGCGGTGGTCGAGTGGCGAGATGCCAACCGATTCCGAACTCGTCGAGTACCTCGGCGGGGGGCAGCTCATCGAGGCGCCCGACACGGCCGGCGGCTCCGTCCTCTTCAAGCTCCACGAATGCTTCCCGGGCTCCCGGTACATCGTCTGCGACACGTCGGCCCCCCCGATGGCCGAGGGGATGCAGATCATCGGCTCGCCGGGGCTCGGCGGCGCGACGGGTGCGGACGCGGCTGGCCGGGTGAACGTTTTCATGGGCGGGATCGAGGGCTCCGGTCCCATGGGTGGACAGCCATCGGTGTTCGACTCCTCGGCCGGCGAGCCGTCGTGGAGTCCCTACTGGGACCACATGACCTACGTCTGGAGGGAGGGCGCGGACGCGCGGGTGCTCACGAACGAGTCTGAGGTCCACGAGGCGCGCGACGACGGCGAGCTCGAGGAGTTCCTGGGCACGCCGGACACGGGCGGCAAGATCTTCACGGTGAACTGCCCGGTGCCGGTCGTCGCTCCGAACACCTTCACAGGGTAAGGTCTCAGGGCTCGATAGGTCGCAACGACCTCGCGCACGGGTGGCGGCCGTGATCATCGACTGCCACGACCCGGAGAGCCTTGCTCGCTTCTGGTGCGAGCTCCTGGATCTTGCGGTCGTCGACCGTTTGGGGCAACCGCCCTCAGTACGTCGACTGCGGCGCCAGCGCGGGTGCGACCTTACCCTCGGATTCCAATGTGTCCCGGAGAACAAGAACGTCAAGAACCGCGTGCAGCTCGATCTGGAGGTCGACGATGTCGAGGCGGTGACGTCGTGGATCGAGGCGAACGCCGGTGGACGCGCCGGCGCCGATGACGACGAGGAGCACGGCTACCGTCTGCGGGTGATGCGCGACCCGGAGGGAACCGAGTTCTGTCCGTGGTTCCCGACCGGATCTCGCGTGTGATGCCCTCGATCACCCGTCCTTTCGTGTGGCCCGGGACGTGGCTCGCCGCTCGGCCGCCTCCCGGATCCGTTCGAGCGACCGGCGCACGGTCTCCTCCCATACCGGCGCGACTCTGTCGCCCCATGCCCGGCCGAGCGCCCACAGGTCGGTGCCGAGCTCTCCTCTGTAGGTGAGCTCGGTGCCACCGTCGACCTCCTCGAACACGAACTCCTCCACCACGTGGGGCACGGGACCCCGGACGAGACGGAACCCGATCCGCTCGGGCCGCTCGAGGACGACCCCTTCGACCGTGACGGCCACGTCTCGCCCCACGGGGGTGCGGTGTGCCGCGAGGACCATACCGGGCGAGCGCTGCAGTACATCGACGTGGCGCCGAAGCTCGCTTGGCGCGCGTGGCCCATAGGGCGCGGCGGCCACGTCGAAGACGACGTCCCGAGGCGCCGCGACCCTGATCGCGATCGGCCCGAGCGGGCGGACCGAGCGACCGATCCCGACGTCGAGCGTAACCTGGCCGCGAACCGCAGCGCGCACGGCGACCGCCACCCCGGCGACGAGGGCCCCGGCGGCGCCCAGCAGGATCCAGCCGGCCGAAGACGCGCGCATACGCGTCACGCCGGCCACCTTGACCCCTCCGGCTCGTACGTCAAGGGGTGCGCTCGAACACATGGAGCGACTTCAACATCGTTCACCTGTGCACACAACCCAGTCTCCTCATCGCGAGAGTCACGATCGTCTCCGAGGTGACACTCCTCGGCCACGCCCGCCGTCGTGTGGCTACGCGTGGCGCAGGAAGCCTCCAGGGACCGCAGCTACGAAGACACTCGGTACCCGATCTCCTCGATGACGCGCCGGATCTCCGCTTCGTTCGTCACCGATGGGTCGAACGACAGGGCCAAGCTTCTCGCCGTGTGGTCGGCCTTCGATCGAACCACGCCCTCCACGGTCGCGAGGGCGAACTCGATGTTCCGCTCGCAGCCGCCGCAATCCTTCCCGTCGACGGTGAGCCGGACGTTCGTGATCTGTGGCTCACGCTCTTCCACGATGACCTCGATCGTTCCTCTCCTCGAGACTCCCTTCCATCCTCGATCAGCGCTTAGGAAGCGGGCTCGAGGACGAACGGCACCAGCCCGCCCCACAACACGAGCATCAGCCCCGCGAACACGGCAAGGCCCGTGCCGCTGATCAGCTGAGCCCTGGCGGAGTTCGACAGGAGCCACCGCGAGATCGCGCGCTGGTCCGTGCCGCGGTACGCGAGGGCTCCGGCGGCGAGGAGGGGCGCGGCCCGCCCGAGGGCGTTCGAGGCCAGCAGGGCGGCACCGTACAGGGGATTGCCCGTGAGCGCGGCCCACGCCAGGACCGCCTGGTAGGTCGGGAACGGGCAGCCCACTCCGAACCCTCCTCCGAGCGCCGCCCCCATCGCGAGCGAGCGCGAGAAGGGACCGAGCCCGGCGATCCGCCGCGGGACGCCGCGCGGCAGAGCCAGCCGCGGGAGGCGCACCAACCCGAACTCCCAGAGCGCCATGAGGAGCGCGAGCAGGCCGAGGACGGAATAGAGCACCTCGGTCAGCGCGAACCGGCGCGACGGGTCAGCGAGGAACGAGACGACGCCCCGCCCGGCCGCTCCTACGACCGCGCCCCAGACCGCCATGACGAGCGTGATCCCCGCCGTGAAGAGGAGGAACGGCGGGAGCCAGGAGCGCTCGTGCTCCCTCCCTTCGCGCGCCATCGAGTTCAGCGTGAAGACCAGGGGCATCCCGCACGGCGTAAAGATCATCGTCACGCCCGACACGAACGCGAGCGCGAGGCCGACCGAGAGCGTCGTGACGTTGGTCGTTCCGACCGTCGCCTCCTGAAGGCGAAACGCGAACAGGTTGACGGGATCGAAGAAGAGGTAGAGGACGTAGGCGAGGACGCCGCCGAACGCCAGCCCGCCGGCGAGGAAGGCGACCCGTGGCTGTTCCGGCCGGCTCAGACCGACGCTCGCGTCCTGACGTGTGGCCATCTTCATGCCTCCCGAACCGTCCCAACGCACCCCACGGTCACGCGGCGCAGCACGAGAGCATGGCGACGTCCCGCGTGAAGGTCTGGGCCGCGAGCATCAGGCCCTCCGCGACGGTGAGGTACGGGTGGAAGGTCCTCGCCACCTCCTCGACCGTCAGCCGGAGCTTGATAGCGAGCACGGCCGCCTGGATGACCTCCCCCGCGCTCTCGGAAAGGATCGAGACCCCGAGCAGTTCATCGGTCGACCCGTCCGCCACCACCTTGATGAGCCCCCGCGTCTCCCGGTTCACGATGGCCCGGGGCACCGCCGAGAGCGGGAGCACCGAGGTGTTCACCTCGCGGCCTTGCTCGCGGGCCTGGGCCTCGGTGAAGCCGGCCGATGCGATCTGAGGGCTCGTGAACGTGACCCGCGGGAGGGCCCGCAGGTCGACCGTGCGGGAAGCGCCGTCCAGCGCGTTCTCGGCCGCGAGTGATCCCTGGTAGGCCGAGACGTAAACGAACTGCGGTGACGGCGTGCAGTCGCCGGCCGCGAAGACCTTGGGGTTCGAGGTCCGCAGGTGCTCGTCGACCACGACGAAGCCTCGGCCGTCGAGCGCGACGCCGGCCTCCTCGAGTCCCATCCCGGCCGTGTTGGGACGCCGGCCGGTGGCGACCAGGACCTGGTCGACCGGGAACTCCCGCGGCTCGCCCCCGACCTCGGCGTGGACGACCCTGCCCTCGGAGCCGCCGACGACCTTGAGGATCTTCGCCGGTGTGAACACCTCGGCGCCCTGGTCGCGGAGGATGGCCGCGAGCGCCTCCGACACCTCGGGCTCCTCGAACGGCGCGATGCGGTCCAGCACGTCGAAGAACAGCACCTTCGTCCCGAGGTGGAGGAAGAACTGGCCGAGCTCGAGGCCGATGGCGTTCGCCCCGATGACGGCGATGGACCCCGGCTGCTCCTTTAGGTCCAGCGCGGTCGTGCTGGTGAGGTAGCCGGCCTCCGCAAGGCCCTCGATGTGAGGGACGGAGGGCGAGGCCCCGGTCGCCACGAGATACGCGTCCGCCGTGATCGTCCTCCCGTCCACGGCGACCGCATCGGGACCGGTGAACGTGGCGTGACCGGGGAACAGCTCGAACCCGTAGGCATCGACCAAGTCCAGGTATTTCTCCTGTCGCATCGTCTCGACGAGCTCGTTCTTCTGGGCCACCAGCGCCGCGAGATCCACGGCCCCGGCCGACGTCTCGATCCCGTCGAAGTCGTGGTGACCGGCCTGGTGGTACACCTCGCCGGCCCGAAGCAGCGCCTTGGAGGGGACGCACCCGACGTTCACGCAGGTGCCTCCCACGATCCCATGCTCCACCAGCGCCACTCGGGCGGCTCGGTCCCGGGCCTTGATGGCCGCGGCGAACGCCGCCGAGCCGGCGCCGATGACGACGAGGTCGTAGTCCGACGAGCCCGCATGGACAGCAGGGCGCTCCTCCTCGAGCACCGTCACGGCGCCCGAGCCGTAGCCCGCATCGCGGACGGCCTCAGCCAGACGCTCCGGGCCGACGGCTCCGTCGGCGGCGAACACAGCCTCGCCCCGCCGCCAGTCGGCGTCGACGTCCCGCGCACCGGCCCGCTCGAGAGCCCTCGCCACGTGGACGTTGCACGAGTCGCACGTCATGCCCGCGACCTCCATCCGAAGCTTCTCCATCCCAAGCCTCCCTCGTTTCCTTAGATCCAGTCCGGGCCGATCCGTCGGCAGGTCGCCAGGTGATCGCAGTGGGCTCGCGCAAGGGAGCGCGCCTGTCGCACGAGGTCCCGGACCCGGGGGTCCGAGATCCGGTACACGACCCGGCGACCCCTCCGCTCCGACTCCGCGACCCGGCACCACTTCAGGCAAGCCAGGTGATTCGAGACCCGGCTCTGCGGTGCCCCGACGAGCTCGACGAGCTCCGAGACGGTGCGTTCTCGCTCGAGCAAGCCCTCGATGATCCGAAGCCTCGTCGGGTCGCCGAAGACCCTGAAGTAGCGGGCGAGGGGCTCCGGGCCACACGCTTCCGGCGAGACCCTCGCCGCCGATTCCCTTGCCGTCACTCGTCCTCCTCGCGAGAGATAACAACAGGATATCCTGATGATACACCCGGATGATCGGGCTCTGCCGCGTCACCGAACACGTCGGGCGCGATCCGCCGGATATGTCGGCGTCCCAGCTCGAAGGCCTCCTCGACGGACAACAGCGTCGTTCCCTCGTGCTCGGACACCCACGTAGAGCCCGCGTCCTCCGAGGCGAAGAAGAGGACGCGATGGCAGAAGCTCTCGATCACGTCGTATCCGAAGGGTCCTTCCGGGATGACGATGGAAACGACGGCACCTGCCGGCGTCACCTCGCGCACGCCCGCGGGGTCGACCACGAGGGACACGGGCTGGCCCGTCACGGGGCAGGTCGCTCCGACGCGCGCGGTCTTCCCGAGGATGGCGGGGATAAAGAGGGTGTCCCATGCGCACCACGTGTACACGGTCTTCCCGTCGACCTCGACCCGGTACTCCGGGTCGAGCGGGGAGATGGCCAGCCCCCAGAAGCCGACCACGCGTCCCTCCTCGTCCCGGTAGACGCCGGGCCACGAAGTGAGTGCGTCCTCGACGCGAGTGCTCGGGACGTCGATCGCTCGGGCCAGGTCCGCCGCCGACACGGGCTCGCCATCGGCCAGGAGCCGGTAGGCCTCCACGGCGATCCGCTGCTCGTCGGCGTTCAGATGGGGCACCGCCGCTCCGATCGCGTCGGCGAGCTCGTCCAGAGTGACATCCATGCGCGCCATGCCGCTCCTCCCTCCCTCGCAGCGCAGGCCTCCCCTGCGTGCTGATTCAAAAGAACAACAGGTTATCCTGATATTATTCCCGCCGCTGTGCCCTCGGAAGCGTGTCGAGCGTGGCGATCCGTCTCGAGCACGGTCGAACGCGGATCCTCCAGCTCGACTCGAAGTGGACCTGGCCGTCCTCGAGAGACCGGGCGCCGCCTGCCACCTCCGGCTCACTTTGGGCTCGGTCTGTCTCCTCGCTGACTCTTCGGGCAGCGCGACGGGTCGCTCAGGCGTTCGGCGAAGTGGAGAAGCCAGTTCCGAAGCGGCAGCGGAAAGGAGCGAGTTGGCATGAGCAACGAGATCATCCACGTGAGCGACCAGGACTTCGTGGAGACGGTCATAGACTCGGATCTGCCGGTTCTGGTCGACTTCTGGGCCGACTGGTGCGGGCCGTGCCACATCGTCGCCCCCGTCGTCGAGGAGATCGCCACCGAGCAGGCTGGACGACTGCGCGTGGCCAAACTCAACGTCGACGAGAACCCGTACACGGCTCAGCAGTACGGCGTGCTGAGCATCCCCACGCTGATCCTGTTCTGGGGCGGCGAGGAGCAGGGCAGGGTCGTCGGGGCCCGAAGCAAGGGCTCCATCGAGCAGGCGCTCCTGCGCGACGTGGCCGCGTAGCTCGCGGCGGAGTGAATAGACCCAGAGAGAGGTGAAGACGATGCCGATCTTCGAGCTGATCCAGGAAGTGGACGCCAGCGACGAGGTGCGACAGAGCTACCAGCAGATCAAGGCTCGGTACGGCGGGTTCCTGCCCGACATCTACAAGGCGTTCGCGCACGATCCCGAGTACCTGGCGTCGATCAACCAGCATATGCAGCGCGTGCTCGAACCTCGGAAGGTGGACGCGAAGACCAAGGAGGTCATCGCGTTCGTCGTCGCGGCGATGAACGGCTGCGACTTCTGCCTGCACGCGCACGCGATGGGGCTTCGCCGGCACGGCTACGACGACGAGGCGATCGCAGAGATCCTCGGGACGGTCTCGCTGTGGTCGGAGGTCAACCGGTTCAACATCGGAGCGCGAGTGACGTGGCCCGAGCGGCAGGTCGCGAGCGTTCACCGTCGGAAGGCCACGGGCACGGAGGGGTAGGCCCCTCGGTTCGTCGACCATCTTGCTCACCCCGCGGTCCTCGCGGGAACCTCTCCGAGTCTCTCGAGATGGCGACGAACCATCAGCAGAGCAGTGATCCCCTCGCCCGTTGCGGCACCCAGGTGCTTGGGTTCATCCGGGTTATCGCGACCCCGAGCCCCGCATGGACGACGACGATGAACGCCAGCCCACCGATCAGGCCGGCGACGATCGCCGATCCCGCCTGATAAGTGGCCGGCGAGCGTTGGAGCTGCAAGAAGGCTCATTCGGATCCCACCGCCCGGTCTGGTCTTACCGGTGACGATCCGGCGGCGGGAGGGGATCGTTGGCGAGTGTTCCCACGCGGACAATGTCCGACATGTCCGAAGGCCGGCGGACCGAATACACGGGCAGGCGCGAGCGTTGGGTTGTGCAGATGGCCGAGACGAGGAACCGGATGGGGCGCGACCGCCCGCTGGGCATCTTCTGCGTGGAGGGTGACTGGTCACCCAAGCTCACCGCGCGCGCGAGCGTCAGGGAGCTCCTGCAGATCCTCGAGGACGTCGCCGGGATCGACTTCATCTTCCACCATGTCGAGACCGTCGACGGGCTCTTCGACATCCTCCGCAGGTGGGGTCAAAAGCAGTACTCCCACTACGCGCTCGGGTACTTCGCGTTCCATGGAAGGCCGGGAAGCATCGTCGTCGGCCGGCGGTCGGTCACGCTCGAGCGGCTCGGTTCGGCGATGGCCGGGTCGTGCCGCGACAAGATTCTTTACTTCGGATCGTGCTCGGTGCTCCGAGCCCCGAAGCGGGAGCTCGACGCGTTCTGCTCCGTTACGGGATCCCCGTGTGTCGTCGGGTTCACCCGGGACGTCGACTGGATCGCCTCTGCCGCGCTCGACCTCATCCTGCTCCAAGCGATCGCGGTCAGGAAGGACCCGGACGCGGTGCGGCACTGGCTTGGGGAGGAGTTCGGGGATCTCGCCCACCACCTCGGACTGCGGGTCTACTGAGTCGACGTCGAGACGGTCGAGATAGGAAGGAGGGAGCCCGCCCGCGGGCTCCCTCCGTGACGTGGAGTGATCCCCGGATCGCGTCCGGGATGAAATAGCGGCGGCGAGGAGGTTCAGGGAGACATGGGAGGGTTCCTCAGGCAGCTCGACGGGAGGGGGGCGCCGATCTCGCAGGTCGGGGGCAAGGCCGCGTCGCTCGACCGCCTCGTGTCGTTCGGCTTCCCCGTCCCCGAGGCCGTCGCGCTGACGGATGACGCGTATCGAGCGTTCGTCTCCGCACCCGAACTGACGCGGTTCCTCCGCGGGCTGCGGGCCGACGACGTGCCGCCTCCGGACCGGATCGAGGCCGAGATCGAACGCGTCGAACGGGTGTTCCTGGAAGCCCCCATGCGGGCCGACCTCACCGACGCGGTCCTGAAGGGGGCGGCGCCGCTGCTCTCGAGCAGCCTCGTGGCGGTCCGTTCCTCGGCCACGGCGGAGGACCTGGCGTCGGCGTCCTTCGCCGGCCAGTACCGCACCTATCTCGAGCTGAGCACCGAGGAGCAGGTGCTGGATGCGGTTCGCCGATGCTGGGCCTCGCTCTGGGCTCCGGCGGTCCGGGCGTACCGGCGGAACGGGGGCATCGCCGAGGACGACCTCGCGATGGGCGTGATCATCCAGGCCATGGCTCCGGCCGATTGGGCCGGCGTCCTGTTCACACGCGACCCGGACGGCGACGCCGATTCGGCGCGGATCGAGGTGGTGCGCGGACTGGGCGAGGCTTTGGTCTCGGGCCAGGTCACGCCGCACGACTTCCGGGTGAGCCGGACGACGTTCGCGGTTCGCGGATCGCACCAGCACTGGTCGGCCCCGTTCCTCGAGGATCTGATGAGGCTAGGTCTCCGGGTCGAGCGCCGGCTCGGCGCCCCTCAGGACATCGAGTGGGCATACGTGGGAGGGGAGGTCCGCGTTCTGCAGGCCCGTCCGATCACGGTCCAAGGGTTCCGGCGGCTCGACGACGACGGGTTCGACTCGGCGCCCGCCTCCGGCGCGATGTACACGCCGATCGGCATCCAGGAGATGCTGCCGGGCGTCCTTTCTCCCCTCCTGTGGAGCATCAACGCCCCATTGCTCGATGAGGCCTTCCGCCGGTTGTTCGCGGAGCTCGGGCTCGACGTTCCCGCATCGAGCGGCCCGTACCTCGCGATCGGTCGGTTCCGGGGCCGAGCGGCGCTCAACCTCTCCGTCCTTCGCGAGGCGGCGGAGTCGATGCCGGGGGGATCGAGGGCCGAGGTGGAACGTCAGTACCTCGGCCGGGTCCTGACGGAGGCCGCCGACGAGCCGGCTCCGGAGGGACGGAAGCTGCGCCGCGCGCTCGCCGGCCTTCGCGCGCTTCGGATCCGCAAGCGGGTCGAGGAGGAGGTCGAGCTCTTTTCGGAGGCGACCCATGGCATCGTCGCTCTTTCGACACCCCTTCACGAGCTTCCGACCCGCCAGCTGCTCGCGTATCGCGCCAGGCTCCGGGATCTCGCGGCGCGCGGATACGCCGCCGAGGTATCCGCGGCGGCCGGCGCGGCCGCGGCGTACCGAGCCCTCGAGATGACGATCGTGAGGTGGACCGGCGAGGAGCGGGCCGCATCGTGGGCCCAGCGGATCTCCGCGTCCCCCGCGCCCTCCGATCAGGCGGGCGTGAACCTCACCGCCACGCTGTGGGAGCTGTACGGGGACGGGATCCGGCGCGACGAGCTCTGCCGGGCAGCGCTGGAACGGGGTGAAGCCGGGCGGCTCGCACTGGATATCCGCGCGATCGGTGAGCACGGAGAGCGGCTCGCACGCATGGTGAACCGTGTCTCGCGCCACTTCGGCTCGATGGCGGTTTTCGCCGGGCCCACCTGGGACGAAGACCCCGAAACCGCATGGCAGCGGCTCCGAGGGATCGCCCGGTGCGACGATCCGGCGCACGACCCATCGATCGAAGCGAAGCTCGAGATCGGGACGCAGGTCAGGCGCGTCGCCGTCGACGAGCTCCACGACGAGCTCCGCCGGACGCTGAAGTGGAAGGTGACCCGCGTCCTCACCGGCCAGATCGTCGACGCGCGAGGGCGGCTTCTCCGCAAGCTCTCGGCCGACGCCACGCGGTTCCTCTCCTTGCGGGAACGCGCGAAGGCATCGCTGCTCGTGATCGGCGGTGAGGAGCGGCGGGTGATCCTGGAGGCCGCGCGGCGGCTTGTCCGGTCGGGACTGCTGTCCGACCGAGACCACGTCGCGTTCCTCTCCGACGCGGAGCTCGAGGAGATGCTGATGGGAGCCGAGCCGGTGTCGGCGGAGGAGCTGAGTCGTCGGCGTATCGCCTACGCGGCTGCCGTGGATGCCGACCCGTTGCCGGAGACGTTCGAGGGCACACCGGGTGTCGAGGCGCTCCCCCCGATCGTCGGTGACGTGCTCGAGGGCTGGGCGGCGAGCCCCGGGCGGGTCCAAGGGCCCGCTCGCATCCTCCGCGATCTGGCCGAGGCGGCCGCCCTGGAGCCCCGCGAGGTCATCTTCGCGCGCACGACCGATCCCTCGTGGACGCCGTTGTTCCTGGTCGCGGGGGCCATCGTCCTGGAGGAGGGCGGCCCGCTCTCCCACGCGGCGATCGTCGCACGCGAGCTCGGACTCCCGGCCGTCCTCAACGTGAAGGGCGCGACGCGGGCGATCGATGAGGGCGCTTTGGTCGAGGTTGACGGCGACGCGGGGACGGTCACGCGATCCGGTGTCGCCCCCTCGACCAAGAGGGAGAGGGGCGTGGCGTGATGGGCGAGCCGATGCTCGCGGTCTTCGTTCCCGGCTTGATGGGCGCGGGCATCCTCCTGTCGGCCGGCATCCTCGTGGCGGACGGCGTCCGTCGCCTGCTTCCCAACCGCGGCGCACGACGCAGGGTCGTTCAGGCCGAAGCCGTGCACACCGTCGTGGAACGGGCCGCCGTTGCCGCCGGCATCGAGATCCCCGAGCACCAGATCGCACGACGCCGCCCGCGACCGCGCTGGCTCTACCTCTCGGTCAGTGCCGTCCTCGTCCTCGCCGGGATTCTCGCGGTCCGTCTCGGCCTGAACACCTACGCTGACCCTCGGGCGACCTTGCACGAGAACCCGTGGTCCATCGTGCTGGGCGACATCGGCGGCGTGATGCTGTTCCTCAGTGCCGCGATGGGGATCGTGCTGGCGGTCGTCGGGCGACGACCCCCGAGGCCCGTTGCGCGCTTGATCTCCTCGACGCCGGTGGGCCGTTTCGCCCCGCCTCCCGACGATCCCGTCGCCCGCGCTCGCTCGCTCAACCCGTGGCTTGATGAAAGGAAAGACTCATGAGACGCAGACTCTCGCTCGCGGTGCTGGTCGGCTTCCTCGGCTACACCGGCGTGTACATCTTCGTGTACCTGTGGCGCGCGTTCCGGATCGATGCACCGGAGGACGCACCGCCCGTGCAGATCTTCCACGGCGACCCGTTCGCGCGGGCGATCTTGGTCGCGGTGCTCTTCCTGATCGGCCTCGTCGTGTTGGTGTACGTCGCCATCGCGCGCCAGCACGGTCTCCGGGCGGGCCAGGTTACCGTGCGCAGCGATCTGTACGCGTGGCTCCGGGAGGAGGCCGAGGACGCCAACGAGGATCCATCGCGACTGGCCGAGCGAGCGATCGCCGCCTACCGGGCGCGGATGGAGGGCCGGGGTGGTTCCTGAGCGTCGGCCGGCGCGTCGTGTCCTCGGCACCGAGCCGGGTCGAGGCGGTGGCCCCGCAGCGCACCGTAGGTCGCGAGCACGATGACGGAGCCGAGGAGCACCCCGCCGATCACGTCGGTGAACCAGTGGACCCCGATGTAGACGCGCGACGCAGCGATGGCGACGATGAAGAAGACACCCACGATCGCGGCTGCGAGCTGGAGCCGGTACCGTCGGATCGACTGCGCCACCATGGCCGGCAGCATCGCGTAGAACCCGACGGCCGCGAGCACGTGCCCGCTCGGGAACGAGGAGCCGCGTCCGACCCCGATCGACGGGAGCTGAGGCCGCATACGCGCGATGACCAGCTCCTTGAACGCGAATTCCACGACGGGATTGAGGATGAACGCCACGAGCAGGATCAGAAGCGTGACCCGGCACTTGTCCGCGCGATAGGTCCAGATCGCCACGGCCAGCACGAAGGCGCCGACCGCGTACCTCGAGCCAAGGAAGGTGACGGCTCTTATCACGACGTCGAGCCAAGCAGCACGGTGATCGACGACCCACCGCTGGATCGGCTCGTCGATCGCGAGCAGGGCTCCCTCGTCGAACGCAGCGAGGAGCGCTAAGACCGCGAAGGCAACCGCCGCGACCACGAGGACCGCGGCCCCCACCCTCGGGGCGGCCACTGCCGCGACGACCCTCTCGGAAAACGGGCGGTCGTGGATCCGGCGGGCGCTGCCGGCCGATGGATCACCCATCGCCGACGGGCGAGCGAAGAGCTCCAGCCTGTGATCGATCTCCCATACCCTCTGACCCTACGCGAAGCGTCGAAAGATGAAGGGTGAACGCTAGCGTGAGCCCACGCGCTTCTTCTGGAGGTGCAACGCGCCGTTGATGAGGGCTACGTGCGTGAAGGCCTGAGGGAAGTTGCCGAGCTGCTCCCGGGTGCGCGGATCGATCTGCTCGGCCAAGAGACCCACGTCGTTGGCGAGAGAGCAGACCCGCTCGAAGAGCGCTTGCGCTTCGTCCGCCCTTCCCTGAAGCGCGAGGTTGTCCACGAGCCAGAACGAGCAGATCGCGAAGGCACCCTCCTCACCGGGCAGACCGTCCTCGGCCAGGTACCGGTGGACCAGACCGTCGGTCGTGAGTCGCTCCTGGATCGCGGCGACCGTCGAGATCATCCTCGGGTCGTCGGCGCTGATGAACCCCACGAGTGGGAGGAGTATGGCCGAGGCGTCCAGGCTCCGAGAGCCGTACGCCTGAACGAAGGTGCCGAGCTCGCGGTCGAACCCCCGCTCGAGCACGTCGCCGCGGATCTCATCTCGGAGACCTCGCCACTCATCGAGCGGCTCGGACTCACCCAAAGCCTGGGCCATCTTGATGGCCCGATCCACGCCCACCCAGCACATCGCCTTGGAGTGGACGAAGTGCCGCGGGCCGCCGCGCACCTCCCAGATGCCCTCGTCCGGGTCCCGCCACCGCTCCCGGATGCATCGAACGCATTCACGGAGGAACGACCAGAGCTCGGGCGCGATGCGCCCACCGGCCTTGCGCCACAGGTGGACGGTGTCGAGCACCTCCCCGTAAACGTCGAGCTGAAACTGGCGCACGGCTCCGTTCCCGATCCGGACCGGTCTCGAGCCCCGATAGCCTTCGAGATGATCCAGCTCGACCTCCGGCAGGAGCCGCTCCCCTCCCACGCCGTACAGGACCTGGAGGTCATCGGCCCGGCCGGCGGTGGTTCTGGTGAGCCAGTCCAGGAAGGCGCGGGCCTCCGACGAGTACCCCAGGAGTTGGAGCGCGTAGAGCGTGAAGGCCGAGTCCCGGAGCCAGCAGTAGCGGTAGTCCCAGTTCCGCACGCCCCCGGGATCCTCCGGAAGCGAGGTCGTGGGAGCCGCGACGATCGCTCCGGTGGGCGCATTCGTCAGGGCTTTCAGGGTGAGAGCGCCTCTGACGACCTCGGCACCGTACGGGCCGTCGTACGAGCACAGGTCGGCCCACTCTCTCCAGAACCCATAGGTGTGGGCGAGGCGATGGTTGACCTCCTCGTCATCCAGGGGCTCGGCCCGCACGTCTTCGGGTCGATTCCGAGTGAGCGCGAACCACGCTCGCTCGCCATCGCGTAGGCGCAACGTGGCCGTGACCGCCCCGTCTTCGGCGCGCAGCGGCACGGACGAGGCCACGACAAGAGCCTCGGGCCCTCCGACCAGCAGGGCAAGGCGCTCGCCGGAGAGCGTCACCTGAGGCTGCACGATCCCGTACTCGAAGCGCGGACGGCAGACGAACTCCCATTCGGTCGTGCCGACGACACCCTCGGCGATCCGGATCAGCTGATGGTACGGATGGACGCGCTGTGCCTCGTGCGTCTGAGATGGGGACGAGACGGCGAAGAGATCCGTGGTCTTGCCGCGGGCGTCGCCCGCACGAAACCCCGACTCCAGGACCATGGTTTTGGGCAGATACGCACGGCCATCGGGCTCGGCTCCCAATGGAGCGAGCGAGCAGAAGCCTCCTCGATCCCAGTCGAGGATCCGAGCGAAGGTGGAGGGAGCATCGAACCGCCGGAAGCACGCCCAGTCCACCGAACCCTCACGCGAGACCAGCCCCGATGAATGGCTGTCCCCGATCAGGGCGTAGGAGGAGATCGGTGGGTAGCTATCGGCCGTCCCGCCCATTGAAATCCAGGTTACGCCCTCTCGCTTCGGGGATGGCGGGGCTCTCGATGCTGCAGTTCGGCTTGCCTCAAGCATCAGCGGTTATCACCCCGCTCGAGGCACAGCCTGGACGCCTCGTCCTGCGGCTCCGTCGGCAGCCTGAGCGTCCAGGGCGGAGGAATCTGCCACCTCCACCGCCTTGAAAGGCGCCCCCACAGCCGTCGGGACGACTCGGACCTGCCGGGACCGCCCGCGAGTGCCGTCTCCATCCTCCACCTCCAGGTCTCCGGGGTCACCCACGTCGCCCCGAGTTCGCGGCACCCGAGGACCGACACTCTTGCCACCGTTAGTACTGACCCCAGACGCTGCAACCGTCGGCCCTCTTGATGACGTACAGGATGAAGTCGGCGCTGGCGCTGACGGTGCCGTCATCGAACGTGACGGCGTAGGTCGCCGCTGCGACATCGCTGCCGCAGGCCGGCGGGACGAGGACATCATCCGAGGCGGGTGTACTGGCGAAGACCATCTCGTTCCCGGTTCCAGAGCCAGGCACGAGTGCGTTGGCAACTCCCGCCGGATCGACGACCGCAGCTGCGTCCGGTCCCCATAGGTATCGCTCTGCCGTCGCCACTGCCTCGTCCGCCTCAGCCGCCGTGACCACGACGGCATCGGACGGGTCTGGACAAGCCTCGAACCAGACCGTCGCCGGCGTCGGCGGTGCGACATCGGAGGACGCCGCAGACGGGTAGAGCTGCCACGAGGTGACGCCCCAGAAAGGCACGACGTTCGCGTCGCAGTTCGGGCAGTAGTCGGGCAACGGCTGGAGTTCGAAGGTCGCGATCCGTCGGCCGTTGTGGATCACGTCCACGGTCGACCCACCGCCTCCACCTCCGACCCGCACCCAGTGAAGCGGACCGGTCGACCAGTCGCTTGTCGGCTCGGCATCGG
This sequence comes from Actinomycetota bacterium, assembly GCA_050692695.1. Classification (GTDB taxonomy): domain Bacteria; phylum Actinomycetota; class UBA4738; order UBA4738; family HRBIN12; genus AC-69. The sequence goes on along the minus strand of JBOGVI010000076.1, from coordinate 2,577 downwards.
AGAAGTCCTGCGGGAGCAGCCACGCTCGCCATTCCGCCGAGAATTCCGGCCACGAATGCTGCGCCTCGACGTCCGGCGGCAGCATCAGGCCCCAGAACTCGCACATCCGGCCCTGGCTGATCGCTCCCATCACCTCGCCCATCGCCCCCGCGAGATCGACGCCCTGCAGCTGCTGCTCGTCCGGCGGACACTCCGGACCGCCGAACAGCGGGATCGGGTCTCCGCCGCAGCGGGGCTGGGGCCACGGCAGAGTGCCGCTCGAAACCAGCCACTTCGAGCCGTCGTCACGTTCCTGGACCTGGTCGCCCGACAGGTTCTCGAAGCGTTGGCCGAGGATGCGGAGTACCGGGGCCGGCTGTTGCGGCGGCTTCGGGTCTTCGATCGGTCCTGGCACGACCCACGGCTCGAAGTCCGGTCTGGCCGTGATCGTCACGTCGAATGTCGTTCCGCTCGGCTCCTGCCCGACGAACCCGTAGCAGGCCGAGTCCTGCGTCGTGAAGGTGATCTCCGAGTCCTCGACCGGCAGACAGCAGGTCCCTTCGTTCGTCGTTGAGATGTCGAGTAGCGTGCCGTCGGGGAGGTTCGTGAGCGCCCTGACGCGGGCGTCGGAGTCGTCCACGCGCTCGGCCTGATCCGGCAGCAGGATGTAGTAGCCGGAGGCGGGCGGGCTCGGATAGCCCGGCCGCCACACTTGCGCGGGTCCGGTCGAGCCCGGCGCGAAGACGCGCCACGCGAGCACACCGCCCGCGGCGAACACCACGAATGCGACGACGATCGCTAGGACAGGCGAGGCCCTTCGTGGCTCGGGAAGCGCCGTGGTCGGACCGAGGCGCGCCCGCTCGAGCAGCTCGTCCGCCGGCCGCAGTCCGCTCAGCCGGGACACCAAGCTGTCCGAGCGCTGATCGAGGGCCTCTACATCGGGCTGACGAGCTGGAAGTAGTTGTCGTCCGGATCGGAGAATGTGGCGACCCACATCTCGGCCGCCCCTCCCGGTTGATAGGGCTCTTGCACCACCGTCGCTCCGGCGGCCTTGAGCCGTTCGAACTCGCCTTTCACGTCGGAGGTCTCGATGTTCCACATCACCCGGCCCGGGTGGGAGTTCTTGCCCTTCACCTGATCATGCGGCCCAACGGTGACAAAGCCGGTGCCGATCCGCCAGCCCTTGAAGTCCCCCTCTTCCCAGGCAGGCTTACCGAAGAGCCTGGCGTAATAGTCCGTCAAGTGCCGGGGGTCCTCAGACCCGATCAAGATGCTGTTCAGGTTCATACCGCCTCCTTTCTTGAAGTGGCCCGGCGACCACGACTCTATCTCCGCCGCTCGGGGAGGGTCGAGGGGCCGACGTGCTTCCGCAGCCACTCGTTGAGCGGCTTCGAGAGCCGGAAGAACTCGACCACCCGATCTTCAGCGCGTCGGGTTCCAAGCCATGCTGCCGCGGACCACTCCCGCCACGTGATAAGGCCCTTGAAACGCAGGAGCTCGATCCGAGGATGATCCTTGGGGTAGCCCTTGGGGGCGGTCTTCAAGACCTCGTGGCTAGTGACCTCGAGTCTAGCTGCCCGTGCCTTGGCCACCAGGTCGACGAGCCTGCCACCGGAGCGATCCTCGCCGACGGCCGCCCGATAGCGCTCGAGCTGGTCCGGGGCCATCTCCCACATGCCGCATCCAGCCCCCAATGCGTCGGCCGTGAGCTGAACGTAGCCGTCGCCGATCATGGCACCGATGTTGGTCTTGTAGGGCGACTTGTCGGAACTGAATCTGATGTCCCGATGGGGGCGGAAGATCCGGCCCTCGCCAAACTCCGGCGCGAGCTCTTCCAGCAGCTCCTCCATCGGGGCGCGAACGAGCGTATCGTAGACATCCTTGTTCCGCTGCCAGTACACGTTTGAGTTGTCGGCCTCGAGTCCCTCGAAGAACTCGAGTGCCTCCGCAGGCCAACCACCAAATGCCATCGCCACAACCTCCATGCTCCGTGACGTGGGCCAGAGCCTATCCGACTACACGATGGGCTACTGGAACCACCGATCATCCCTCGGTCGGGATCGGTCGGACGGACGGTGAAGTCCGCTCGGCTCCCCTACAGACACCGCCGGGAGGTGAAGAACGTCTACTTTTCGGAGGCGTAGTTAAGCTAGACGGAGCGCCCGTAGCGCTCGCGTTCCCAGTCCGTCACGGTCTCGCGCCAGGCCTTGAGCTCCCAGGCGCGTGACGTCGTGTAGTACTCGCTGAACCCTTCACCGAGCGCCGACCTCAGGATCCGGTCCTCATCGAACGCTCTCAGGGCGGCCTCGAGCGAGCCCGGCAGCTCCGGCAGGTTCGTCAAGGCGTAGGCGTCACCTTCGATCGGCGGCGGCGGCTCCGCCTTGCTCTTGATACCGTCGGCGGCGGAGGCGGCGACGGCGGCCAGCGCGAGGTAGGGGTTGGCGTCGGCGCCCGGCCTCCGGCACTCGAACCGCCACAGCTCGGGCCGGTCCGAACGGATGGCCCGGACCGCGCAGGACCGGTTCTCGTACCCCCACGTGGCGTTGATCGGCGCGAACCACCCCGGGACCAGGCGCTTGTACGAGTTCACGGTCGGGT
>JBOGVI010000075.1:0-1994 GCA_050692695.1 Actinomycetota bacterium | reverse complement strand
ACCGCCACCTCAATCAGGTCCCGCACGTCCTCCGGGACGTCCACCGCCACGAACAGCCGGAGCGGCCTTGCCTCGGGACGCGAGGCCCGGTCCCGGGCCATCACCGGACCGCCGCGGGAAACGGCTTGCCCTCGAGGTGCCGCCGCACCAGGTCCAGCGCGGCCTGCTCGGCCCACCGGCGGACCATCTCCCGATCGCCGGGGGCCCGCAGGCCGCGCTGGTGCGAGACCCCTTCGGCTTCGATGGCCACGAAGAGCTCCCCGGGACCTGCGCCGCCGTGGACCTCCGGCCCGGCCGCGCCGGTCACCGCTACCGCGACGTCCGCACCGAACAACCGCCGCCCGCCCGCCGCCATCTCGCGAGCGCACTCCGGGCTGACGGGCCCCGGCCCCTCGAGGGTCTCCTGTGAGACACCGAGGATGTCGCGCTTCGCCTCAGCCGTGTAGCAGACCGCGGAGCCGCGGAAGTAGTCGGAAGCTCCCGCAACGGACGTGATGCGTGCACCGAGCTCGCCCCCGGTGAGCGACTCCGCGCACGCAAGCGCCTTCCCCGCGGCCTGGAGCAGCCGGCCCACGGCCTCCTCCAGTTCCTCGTCGTCGGTCGTGAACACGAAGTCGCCGATCCGCCCGACGACCTCCTCGAGGACCGGTTCGATCAGGGCCCGGGCCTCCTCTCGGCTCGTAGCCTTCGCCGTCAGCCGGACCCGCACCTCTCCCCCGCCGGCGAGATAGGCCAGCGTGGGGTTGTCGGACCGGCGGAACAGGTCGTCCAGGAGCTCTGCGATCCGCGATTCCGCGATTCCCACACAGCGGATGATGCGAGACACGATGGCCGCTGGACCGGCCAGCGCCGCGAGCTCTGGCAGGACGGTGCTCTCCATCATCTCGGCCATCTCGGCGGGGACCCCCGGAAGGGCGTACGTGCGCACGCCGCCGACATCCAGGACCAAGCCCGGCGCGGTCCCGCGGTCGGGAAGGATCACGCGCGCGCCCTCGGGCACATCCGCCTGGACCAGGTTCGACTCGGGCATGGTCCGGCCGACCCGAGCGAACTTCTGCCGGATCATCTCCTCGAGCTCCGCGTGCCGGACCAGCGTCGCCCCAGCCACCAACGCCACGGCCTGGCGCGTGATGTCGTCCTGCGTCGGCCCCAGTCCACCGGTCGCGATCACAACGTCCGCGCGCGAGAGCGCGTGGCGAAGCGCGTCGGCGATGCGATCGAGGTTGTCGCCGACGACCTGGTGGTGAAGGACGTCGACCCCGATGTCGGCCAGACGCTCCGAGATCCAACGCGCGTTCGTGTTGGCGATCTGGCCGAGCAGCAACTCCGTGCCGACGCCGACAACCTCGGCCCTCACCGCCCGTCCCGCGCGCGTGTGCGGCCCCGCGCGCTCACGGCGACAGGGATGGGGTCCCCCCGCCGGACTCGTAGCTGAAGGTCTCCTGCCAGGGGCGGTCGGGCTGGCCCGGGAATCCCTTGTCGTTCCCGTTCACGGTGAGCTGGGCGCTTCCCCCCGGGTCGAGCCGGAGCGTGAGGGCCACGTCGGCCTGGAACGAACGGCTCTCGCGACGTCGCAGGGTGAACGTCTCCGCTGACCCGTCGTCCACGGTGACGGTCACGTCGACTCGTTGCTCCGCCACCACGACCGCGACGATGCCGGGCGCCTGCCCCGCGACGGCCGGTACCTCCGACGAGAGGTCGGCGGGCGTCGGGGCCGGTGCCCGCGACGACAGGATCCCGAAGGCGGCGGCCAGGATCAACAGCGTGGCCGCGATCATGACGAACAGGACGTAGTTGTCGCGCCGACGCGGCGCGTCGATGGGGGTCTCGAGGGGCAGAGGGGGCGCCGCCGGACGCTCGGACGGCTCGACACTGTACTTCGCGTACCTCCCCACCAGGTGGTCGGCGGGCAGGCCCAGGTACGTCGAGTAGGATCGGAGGCACCCTCGGATGTAGACATCGCCGAGCAGGAGGTCGAAGTCCTCCTCCTCCAG